>NZ_JBEZKJ010000017.1:0-122956 GCF_040651675.1 Streptomyces sp. NPDC048415
GGATTCAGCCCGTCCGGCGTTTGAGGACGAGCGCGAAGCGCGACAAGGGGGGTCTGGGGGCGCAGCCCCCAGGTACGGGACGGGTAGGGGCGGAGGGGGCGAGAAAAGTCGGTGACAGAACCGTGACAATCGGCGCCGGCCTGCGGGTTCTCGCCCCTCACCATGATCTATACGCGACGCGTATACGCGGGGTGTATACGCCGTGTGTAGAGTGCTCCGCATGTCCATCGGTCACACTCTCCTAGGACTCCTGGAGTCCGGCCCCCGGCACGGTTACGACCTCAAGCGGGCCTTCGACGAAAAGTTCGGTCACGACCGGCCGCTGCACTACGGCCAGGTCTACTCGACGATGTCGCGGCTGCTCAAGAACGGGCTCGTCGAGGTCGACGGGATAGAGGCAGGCGGCGGTCCCGAGCGGAAGCGGTACGCGATCACCGAGGCCGGGATCACCGACGTACAGCGATGGCTCGCGACACCCGAGAAGCCCGAGCCGTATCTGCAGTCGACCCTGTACACGAAGGTCGTCCTCGCACTGCTCACCCACCGCGACGCGAGCGAGATCCTCGACACCCAGCGCTCGGAGCACCTGCGCATGATGCGCATCCTGACCGACCGCAAGCGCAAGGGCGACCTCGCGGACCAGTTGATCTGCGACCACGCCCTCTTCCACCTCGAGGCCGATCTGCGGTGGCTCGAACTCACCGCCGCGCGCCTCGACAAGCTCGCCGAGGCGGTGACGACCCGATGACTCCTCCCCCCGGCTCCCTGCTCGCCGCGTCGGAGCTTCGCAAGACATACGGACCGACGACCGCTCTGGACGGCGCCGAGTTCTCGATCCACCCCGGTGAGGTCGTCGCCGTGATGGGCCCGTCCGGCTCGGGCAAGTCCACGCTGCTGCACTGCCTCGCCGGCATCGTCACACCGGACTCGGGATCGATCACGTACAACGGCCAGGAGATGGCCGTCATGAGCGACGCTCAGCGAAGTGCGCTGCGCCGCAGCGACTTCGGGTTCGTCTTCCAGTTCGGGCAGCTCGTCCCGGAGTTGACCTGCGTCGAGAACGTCGCACTGCCGCTGCGGCTGAACGGGAAGGGACGCAAGGAGGCCGAGCGTGCCGCCCTGTCGTGGATGGAGCGGCTGGAGGTCGACGACCTCAAGGGCAAGCGGCCCGGTGAGGTCTCCGGAGGTCAGGGGCAACGCGTCGCCGTCGCCCGTTCACTGGTCACCAGCCCTCGCGTGCTGTTCGCGGACGAGCCGACCGGCGCGCTCGACTCCCTCAACGGCGAGCGCGTGATGCAGCTGCTGACCGACGCGGCGCGCTCGACCAACGCCGCCGTCGTGCTCGTCACGCACGAGGCGCGGGTGGCCGCGTACTCGGACCGCGAGATCGTCGTACGGGACGGCAAGTCGCGGGACATGGAGCGGATCGTATGAGCGACCGCCCCTCGTCCGAGGCGGTCGGTGCCGCCCGGGGAGTTCCGCAGTGGGCCCGGGATCTGGCCATGGGCGCCAAGTTCGCCGTGACCGGCGGCCGTGAGGCCTGGGTGCGCGTGCTGCTGACCGCCGTCGGGGTCGGCCTCGGTGTGGCGCTGCTGCTGCTCACCACGGCGATACCGAGCGCGCTGACGTCCCGGCACGACCGTGAACGCGCCCGCAACGACATGACGTACCAGTCGGTGGTCGAGAAGAAGTCGGACCACACGCTGCTCGTCGGCACCACGGACACCACCTTCCACGAGCAGGACGTACGCGGCCGGGTGCTCCAGCCCGAAGGCGCCAGGGCGCCGCTGCCGCCCGGGCTGGCGAAGTTCCCCGCGGTCGGCGACATGGTCGTCTCGCCCGCCCTCGACCGGCTGCTGAAGTCCTCCGACGGCAAGCTGCTGCGCGAGCGGCTGCCCTACCGCCTCACCGGGACGATCGCCGACGCGGGCCTCGTCGATCCGCACGAACTCGCCTACTACGCGGGCGCCGAGGGCCTGCGCGCGACCAGCCTGACGACCGGCCGGATCGAGCGCATCGACGCGTTCGGCTCCAGCGGCCAGTCCGAGGCGATGGACCCGGTCCTGCTCCTGCTCGTACTGATCGTGTTCGTGGTGCTGCTGATGCCGGTCGGTGTCTTCATCGCCGCGGCCGTACGTTTCGGCGGCGAGCGGCGCGACCGCAGGCTGGCGGCGCTCCGGCTGGTCGGCGCTGACGGCCGGATGACCCGGCGGATCGCGGCCGGTGAGGCGCTGGCCGGAGCGCTGGTCGGACTGGTGCTGGGCGCCGGTTTCTTCCTGATCGGGCGTCAGCTCGCGGGCATGATCATGGTCTTCAGGACCAGCGTCTTCCCCAGCGACCTCAATCCGGCGCCCGGCCTGGTGGCACTCGTCGCCCTGGCCGTCCCGGCGGCCGCCGTCGCGGTGACGCTCTTCGCCCTGCGCGGCGTCGTCATCGAGCCGCTCGGCGTGGTCCGCACGGCCCGCCCCTCGCGGCGCCGGCTGTGGTGGCGGCTGCTGCTGCCGCTGGGCGGCCTCGCGATGCTCTACCCGATGATCGGGCAGGGCCGCGACAACGGGAACTTCAACCAGTACCTGGTCATCGGCGGCGTCATGCTGCTCCTGGTCGGCATCACCGCGCTGCTGCCCTGGGTCGTCGAGGCGGTCGTCGCCCGGCTGAACTCCGGCGGCGTCGCCTGGCAACTGGCCATTCGCAGGCTCCAGTTGAGCAGTGGCACCGCGGCTCGCATGGTCAACGGCATCGCGGTGGCGGTGGCCGGCGCGATCGCCCTGCAGATGCTGTTCGCCGGCGTCGACGGCGACTACACGAAGGTCGCCAAGAACGATCTCTCGCGGGCCCAGATGTCGATCCGGGTGCCGGACGAGGTTTTGATGAGCGACGTCGTCCGGCAGATGTCCAAGACCCCCGGGGTCACCCACACGACGGCTCTGTCCAGCGGTCAGGTGGGCGACGGGCGCGACGAACCCGAGCACGAGGCCGCCGTGACCGTCGGCGACTGCGCGGCCCTGCGCGAGGCGGCCAAGCTGCCCTCGTGCAAGGACGGCGACATCTTCGCCGTGGAGGGCGCCAAGTGGGACCAGTACACCCCGCAGCTGGACAAGGCCGGCAAAAAGCTCTACATCGACCCGTCCTACGGAACCTCCACCAAGGGCAAGGAGATCGCCTGGACGGTGCCCAAGGGCATCAAGCAGGCGGGCTCGCGCGAGGATCCGACGGGCGACGAGCGCGGGGGCTTCCTGTTCACGCCCGGCGCGTTCCCCGCGAAGGCCGCCCCAGCCGTGTACGGAACCGTCTACCTCCAGCTCGACGAGTCGGTGCCGGACGTCCGTGAGCTGGTACGCAACACCGCGGCGAAACTCGACCCGCTCGCCGAACCCGACAACTGGACGGCGACCACGCAGTCGAAGCGGTTCACGTCCATCCGCACCGGCCTCTTCGTCGGCGCGACCTGCGTCCTCGTCCTCATCGGCGCGAGCCTGCTGGTCTCCCAGCTGGAGCAGTTGCGCGAGCGCAGGAAGCTGCTGTCGTCGCTGGTCGCCTTCGGCACCCGGCGCCGCACGCTGAGCCTGTCGGTGCTGTGGCAGACCGCGGTCCCGATCGCGCTGGGCCTCGCCCTGGCGTCGGTCGTCGGCCTGACCCTCGGCACCGTCCTGCTGAAGATGACGGACACCCCGGTGGGCGTGGACTGGGCGAGCGTGCTGGCGATGACGGGCATCGGCGCGGGAATCGTGGTGCTGGTGACGGCGCTCAGCCTGCCACCGCTGATCCGCCTGATGCGGCCGGACGGGCTGCGTACCGAGTAGTCGCCGCGTACCGAGTAGTCGCCGCGTACCGAGTGGATCCCTGCGTACCCGGCAGTTGCTGCGTACCGAGTGGTTCAGAGGACTCTGACCGGCAGCGGCCGCAGCGCTTCCCGGAGCGCTGCGGCCAATTCCGCGTACTCGGCGGCCCGCGCCGCGCCCGCCCGCATCGCCAGCGCGATCCGCCGGGTCGGTGCCGGGTCCGCGAAGTACCCGGTGAGGAGCTGGTTGCTGCGCGTCGTCTCGACCTTGACGGCGGTACGCGGCAGGAGCGTCACGCCGAGGCCGCCCGCGACGAGCTGGACGAGGGTGGAGAGCCCGGCGGCGGTCGTGGTGACCGGGGCGTCGGCGCGCCCCGCCTCCCGGCAGATGTCCAGCGCCTGGTCGCGCAGACAGTGCCCCTCGTCCAGCAGCAGCAGATTCAGCTCCCGCAGCGCCTCGCGCGGGATCCCCTCCCTGCCGCCCAGCCAGTGGTCCAGCGGGGTCACGAGGACGAAGTCCTCGTCGAACAGCGGGAGTTCGGTGACGGTGGGCACCCCGAGGGGAACGGCGAGCAGCAGCAGGTCGAGCCGTCCGACCGCGAGGCCCTCCAGCAGGTTGGCCGTCTGTTCCTCGTGGACCTGCAGATCGAGGTCCGGATAACGGTCGTGGACGAGCTTGAGGACGGTGGGCAGCAGGTAGGGCGCGACGGTGGGGATGACACCGAGGCGCAGCGCTCCGGTGAACGGCGCCCGCACCGCCTCGGCCTCTTCCATGAGCGCGCCGACCTCCGCCAGCACCGCCTTCGCTCGTACGGCGAGACGCTCGCCTTCGGGCGAGAGCAACACCTTGCGGGTCGTACGCTCCAGCAGGGTCACCCCGAGGATCTCCTCCAGCGCCGAGACCGCGCCCGACAACGCGGGCTGACTCATACCGATCGCGGCAGCCGCGTCACGGAAGTGCAGATGCTCGGCCACAGCGGCGAAGGCGCGCAGCTGGGCGAGCGTGGGCTGCTTCCTCGCGATGACTTCCTCCTGACATAAATCTTCCAGAGGGGACAGAACGTTCGAGCTCCATTGTCGTTGGTCATATCGACTCATCGTGTCAACGGCTCGAAGGGGCGGGAACCCGTGATCACTATCGGTGCCTACGTGCGCATGTCCCAGGACGACGACCTTGACGACCCCGAGCGGCGCGGGGAGGGCGTGCGCCGCCAGCTCGCCGACTGCCGAGCCCTGGCCCGGGAACGCGGCTGGTTGATCGGCAAGGTGTACGAGGACAACGATGCCTCGGCGTTCAAGGAGGACAGACGCCGCCCCGCCTTCGAGGAACTACTCAAGGACTTGGCAGACGGCATTATCGACGGAGGTATCGCATACGACCTGGACCGGGTGGCCCGGCAGCCACTGGATTTGGAGCGGCTGATCGATGTCTACGTCCGTTCGCCCGGGCCGCTGATCTTCGCGACCTGCGTGGAGGACGTGGATCTCGCCGACTTCGAAGGGCAGCAGCGTGCGCGTGAGTGTGTCTTCGCGGCGCTCCAGGAGAGCCGGAACATGTCCCGGCGCATCGCCCGGGTCAACAAGGCGCGCGCAGAGACGGGTCTGGCCCATCACGGGGGCAGGCGCCCCTTCGGCTGGCAGCGCGATGGCATCCGCGTCGACCCCTACGAGGCCGAGCTGATCCGGCAGGCATACCGCGACATCCTGGCGGGCGACTCCATCAGCGGCGTCCGGCGAAGGTGGATCGAAGCGGGAGTGACACCGCTGCGGACCAAGCGCTCGGGTGAACAGCCACGCCGGTTGAACCACCGATCGGTAAGGGATCGTCTGATCAACCCCCGCTTGTGCGGCTACCGGACCTACATTCCCCAATCCGTTCGGGAATCGCTCGGCCGGGCTCCCTGGCTGCCTGACCACGTGGTCCGCGATGGACAAGGTGAACCAGTATCGGGTGACTGGGAGCCCATCGTCACCGTCAAGGAATGGCGGAGGTTGGTCACACTCCTCGGCTCGCGGGCCAAGGCCAAGGAGCGCGCATCGCACTGCACGAGCGTCCGGTACCTGTTGTCCGGCATCGCCCGGTGCGGCCGCTGCGGCTGCCCGCTGCGCCAGAACCCGTACACATCCGGATCCGAGCAGGCTGCGAGATACGGCTTCCGGTACCAGTGCCGCACTGCGGACGGTGGGTGCGGCGGGGTCTCCCGCGTGGGCCCGCTCACGGACGACACCGTCCAGGCCGCACTCCTCGACCATCTCCGCTCTGCTGCCGTACGCGCTCGCCAAGAGGTGGAACTGTGCCTTCCTGCCGCGCCCGGCTCCTGGATGGAAGCCCGTCGCCTGCTGCAGGAGCTCGGGCACGCCTGGACGCGGCGCTCGGCGGGCTCACTGTCCCTGGAGGAATTCGAGCGGGAGCGCGCCGAAGTGGCGACCCTCACGGCCGAGCGGATGGTCGAGATCCGTGCCGCGTCGGCACGGCGTGAATCCCTCGCCCAATCGCTGCCCGTTGTCATCGCCCGCTGGGCCGAACTCCCGTTGGCGGAAAAGCGAAGCCACATCCGGGAGTGGGCCACCGACGTCTTCGTCCACCCCACGGGAAGAGGTAGCCGGTTCGACCCCTCGCGGATCGAAGTCCGCTGGCGCACCGGCGCTCACCATCGTGATAGCCAGAGCAAATCAATCTTCCACCTATTCCCGATTTCACTGATCAGTAACGTCATGGAAGGCTAGCTCGCGTCCAACCCGCGTGAAACGCCGCAAAGCGGCCTTCGCTTCCGCTCCAGAGGAGCCCCATGCTCACCGTTGGTGACAAGTTCCCCGAGTTCGATCTCACGGCCTGTGTCTCGCTCGAGAAGGGCAAGGAGTTCGAGCAGCTCAACCACAAGTCGTTCGAGGGCCAGTTCAAGATCATTTTTGCCTGGCCTCGGGACTTCACCTTCGTCTGCCCGACCGAGATCGCCGCGTTCGGAAAGCTGAACGACGAGTTCCAGGATCGCGACACGCAGATCCTCGGCTTCTCCACCGACAGCGAGTACGTGCACCACGCATGGCGCAAGGACCACGACGACCTGCGCGACCTGCCCTTCCCGATGCTGGCCGACACCAAGCAGGAACTCAGCTCCGCGCTCGGCATCCTGGGCGAGGACGGTGCCGCCAAGCGTGCCGTGTTCATCGTCGACCAGAACAACGAGATCCAGTTCTCCATGGTGACCGCGGGCTCCGTCGGGCGTAACCCGAAGGAGGTCCTGCGGGTTCTGGATGCCCTCCAGACCGACGAGCTCTGCCCCTGCAACTGGACCAAGGGCGAGAACACCCTCGACCCGGTCGCGCTGCTGGCCGGTGAGTGACCTTCATGGCACTCGATGAACTGAAGTCCGCCCTGCCGGACTACGCGAAGGACCTGCGCCTCAACCTCGGCTCGGTCATCGGCAACTCCGACCTTCCGGCGCAGCAGCTGTGGGGGACGGTGCTCGCCTGCGCGATCGCGTCCCGCTCGCCGCGTGTGCTGCGTGAGTTGGAGCCGGAGGCGAAGGCTCAGCTGTCGCCCGAGGCCTACACGGCCGCCAAGTCGGCCGCGGCCGTCATGGCGATGAACAACGTCTTCTACCGGACGCGGCATCTGCTCTCCGACCCGGAGTACGGGACGCTGCGGGCCGGGCTGCGGATGAACGTCATCGGCAATCCCGGTGTCGAGAAGGTCGACTTCGAGCTGTGGTCGCTCGCCGTGTCCGCGGTGAACGGGTGCGGGCAGTGTCTCGACTCCCACGAGCAGGTGCTCCGCAAGGCCGGGGTCGACCGGGAGACCATCCAGGAAGCCTTCAAGATCGCGGCGGTGATCCAGGCGGTCGGTACGACGCTGGACGCTGAGGCGGTCCTCGCGGAGTAGGCTCCGCCGGCTTGTTCTTGAGCCCCGTCCACCGATCGCGGTGGGCGGGGCTCAAGCGGTTTACGCCCCCTGCGCCCCTGCCCGTCCCCTCCTTGGGGACTCCGCCACCAATCCTTGGGGACTCCGCCACCAAACCCCCGCTCCTCAAAGGCCGGAGCGGCTGGACTCAGTCCCGGCTACGCCCCCGGCCGGGGTCCCGGCGCCGCGTCCAAAGCGGTGGCGCCGCGCGGTTCCGGGGACTGGCGGAGTGCCACCTCGCGGGCGTACGACCGCAGATAGACGACCACCGTGTTGGTGACGGCGACCAGCGGAACGGCGACGACCGCCCCGCCGATTCCGGCGACCATCCCGCCCGCGGCGACGGACAGCACCACCGCGAGGGGGTGGACCCGCACCGCCCGCCCCAGGATGAACGGCTGCAGAATGTGCCCCTCGATCTGCTGCACGGCAAGCACCACGACAAGCGTCATGACCGCGGTGAAGACACCTTGCGTCACCAGCGCGACCACCACCGCCAACGCCCCCGACACCACCGCACCGACGAGCGGGATGAACGCGAAGAGGAAGATGAAGACGGCCAGCGGCACGGCCATCGGCACGTCGAGGAAGTAGATGCCGAGGCCGATGAAGATCGCGTCGATGAGGGCGACCACCACCGTGCCACGGACGTACGCCGTCAGCGTCCGCCAGGCCCGCGGCCCCGCCCCCGCGACCCCGGGCCGCGCGGCGGCCGGAACGAGCTTGAGCGTCCACTCCCAGATCCGCTTGCCGTCGTAGAGCAGGAACAGGGTCGAGAACATCGTGAGGAGGATCCCGGTCAGCGCCTCCACGATGACCGTGACGCCTTCCAGGCCGGCCGAGGTGATCTGGTCGGTGTTCGCGCCGATCGCCTCGCGCAGGTTCTTGGCGATCTGGTTGATCTGCTTGTCCGTGACATGGAACGGGCTGTTGAGGAGCCACTTGCGCAACTCGTCGATGCCGTCCTGGATCTGGTTGGAGAGGTTGTCGATGTTCTCCTGGACCTGCCAGACCACGAACCAGCCGACCAGCCCCATGATGACGAAGCCGAGGATCGCGGAGAGCGCGGTGGCCAGTCCCCGCGGCACCCCATGACGCTTCAGCCGGGCCACCATGGGCTGCAGCAGCGCGGTGATGAGCAGCGCGGCCACGAAGGCCAGCACCACCAGTTGTACGGCGCTGATGACCCGCATCAACACCCAGACGGTGCCCGCGAGAATGAGCAGCCGCCAGCCGGCCTCGGCCGCGACCCGCATACCCCAGGGAACGGCCAGGGCGGGGTCGGGTCGCTCGACCGTCACGGGCACGTATGCGACGGGAGGAGGGGACACGCCGGTGGAGACCGTCGCGAGTGCGGATGCCTCGTCGGGGCTGCTGTCAGCTCGGTTCTCGGCCGGGGCCCCCGATGTCCCGGCGTCCGCCGTCGAGTCCTCCGTGCCGAGGGAGTCCCCCGACTCCTTCTCCACCTCGGCGCGGCGCTCGTCCAACCGCTCCCCCAGCTCGGTCAGTCCGGCGCCCAGCCGGCCCAGCCACCCTGGCACTCGCGACATGATCCGTCCTCTTCCCCCGTTGCTCCCCACCAACTCCCCCCTGGAGTCGTCGGTTCCGACCGTACATGGCCGAAGCCCCTCACCCTAGGACGGGGAGGGGCTCGGAAAGGTTGAGCGGCCGGTGTGCGGCGGGGGGCTCAGTACCAGCTGTTGGCCTGCCAGAACGACCAGGCCTCACAGGGGCTGCCGTACCGGCTGTCCATGTAGTTGAGGCCCCACTTGATCTGCGTGGCCGGGTTCGTCTGCCAGTCGGAGCCGACGGACGACATCTTGGAGCCGGGCAGGGCCTGGAAGAGACCGTAGGCGCCGGAGGAGGCGTTGACCGCCCGGTAGTTCCAGCTGGACTCGTGGTCCACGATGTTGCTGAAGCACTGGAACTGGCCGCTCGGCACCATCTGCCGCGCCATCGCCTGGATTTGCGCGGTGGTGTACGAGGCCTGGACGGAGAAGCTGGAGGCGTCGCGCGTCGCGGAGCGGCTGGCCGCTTCCTGCGCCGCCTTGCGCGCCTTGGCTTCCTTCTCCGCCTTCTCCGCGGCCTTCTGCTTGGCGACCGCGTCCTCGGCCGCCTGCTTGCGGGCGGCCTCCTCGGCGTCCTTCTTGGCGCTGGCGTCCGCGGCGATGGCCTGTGCGTCGGCCTGCTGCGTCAGGGACGCTGTCTGCACCTGGGCCTGCTGGCCCGCAGGTATGTCCGCGAGGAGGGTCGAGTCACTTGCCGTCGCCTCGGCGTCGTTCGAGGGCTGGGCGGTGCTGCCCGAGGCAACTCCGACGACGCTTCCGACGGCGGTGACCGCGGTGGCCGAGGCCACTGCGAATCCCCGGACCGAAATCCGGCTCACACGGTTTCCTTCCAGCATCGCCCGCTGTAGGTGACCCTCGCGGACGCAATCGTGCCCCTTGGCGCTGGCCTCCCAACTGCGGGGTCACGGGAGGCGCGGGCCCGGTGGGCAACTCCCGCGAGGGGAGCGCCGCGTGGTGCGCGGGCGGCATACGACGGCTTTATGGAGTTCTGGTGTTCCTGTGGTGCCGTACCGCTGGGGGTACAGGTGTGTCGTATGCGGGGCCTGACAGGAGTGAGACTCTGCCGTAACCCGACGCCGCAAGGCAATTCTCCGTTGCGTGTGAAAGCTCACACCTCGTTTGCCCCAGGGGTTTTGCGGAAAGCGCCGCACGCGAAGGCGCCGCCCGGCTAGGCTCTTCGCCTTTTGCCGGACGGCGCCAACTACCTTGTACGCACCACCTTTTGACAAGTGCGGCCAGGTGGGTTCAGATCTGCCCGTCCTCCAGCATTTCGGTCACAAGGGCTGCAATCTGGGACCTCTCGGACCGGTTGAGGGTGACATGCGCGAAGAGCGGATGCCCCTTCAATTTCTCGACCACGGCGACCACTCCGTCATATCGGCCGACGCGCAAATTATCCCTTTGCGCCACGTCATGGGTGAGAACGACCCGCGAATTGGCGCCGATTCGGGACAGAACGGTCAGTAGAACGTTCCGTTCCAGCGACTGTGCCTCGTCCACGATCACGAAGGCGTCGTGGAGCGAGCGGCCACGGATGTGGGTGAGCGGCAGCACCTCCAGCATGCCGCGTGCGGTGACCTCCTCGATGACCTCGCGGCTGGTGACCGCGGAGAGCGTGTCGAAGACCGCCTGCGCCCAGGGGCTCATCTTCTCGGACTCGGAGCCGGGCAGATAGCCGAGCTCCTGCCCGCCCACCGCGTACAGCGGCCGGAAGACCATCACCTTCTGGTGCTGACGGCGTTCGAGGACGGCCTCCAGGCCGGCGCAGAGCGCGAGCGCGGACTTGCCGGTGCCGGCCCGGCCGCCCATCGACACGATCCCGATGTCCGGATCGAGGAGGAGATCGAGGGCGATGCGCTGCTCGGCGCTCCTCCCCTTGATGCCGAAGGCCTCGCGATCGCCGCGTACGAGACGCACGTTGCCCTCGGACGTGACGCGGCCCAGCGCCTTGCCGCGCTCGGACTGGATCGTCAGGCCGGTGTGCACCGGCAGGTCGGCCGCCTCGGGGACGTACGCGTGACCCTCTTCGAAGAGGACGTCCACCTGCTCGCCCGCCAGGGTCAGTTCGGACATTCCGGTCCAGCCGGAGGAACCGGTGATGGCGAGCTCGGCGCGGTACTCCTCGGCGAGGAGTCCGACGGAGGAGGCCTTGATCCTGAGCGGCAGGTCCTTCGACACGACCGTGACGTCGTACCCCTCGGCCTGCAGATTGCGGGCGACCGCGAGGATGCGGGAGTCGTTGTCCCCCAGGCGGTACCCGCTGGGCAGGACGCTGGGGTCCGAGTGGTTGAGCTCGACGCGTACCGTCCCGCCGAGGTCCCCCACGGGAATCGGGGAATCCAGGCGGCCGTGCCGGACCCGGAACTCGTCCAGCAGGCGCAGGGCCTGCCGGGCGAAGTAGCCGAGCTCGGGATGGTGCCGCTTGGCCTCCAGCTCCGTGACCACGACGATCGGCAGCACTACTTCGTGCTCGTCGAAGCGGCTCAGGGCATTCGGGTCGGCCAGCAGGACGCTGGTGTCGAGAACATAGGTGCGCCGGTCTGGCTTGTGGCGCTTTGTGCTGGTCACCACGGAAGGACGTACCCCCTCGGATGAGGTCGGGGAGCGACGGAGGAGATCTGGACCGGTCTCGGGCACCGATGCGCGGGCCGAAAACCGGCCCTCCGCTTCGTCCGTACTGACCGCACGGTCGGGCTGGTGCAAAGGGCCTCCCGGGCGGACGGCCCCGTGCCGTCCGCTGAGATACGACACCCGTGGTTCGGGCATCGACCTGGAAGGCTTATGCCCTCGAACAGGCCACGCCATGCCACGGCATATGACGGCGCGTTCGTTAACTCCTGATGACGTACGGTCCCGGGGTGCTGCTGGGTTCAGCCTCCGTAGCGGCGGTGTCGCGCCGCGTAGTCGCGCAGGGCGCGCAGAAAGTCGACCTTGCGGAAGGCCGGCCAGAAGACTTCACAGAAGTAGTACTCGGAATGGGCCGTCTGCCAGAGCATGAATCCGGACAGCCGCTGCTCGCCGCTGGTGCGGATCACCAGGTCCGGATCGGGCTGGGCGCCGGTGTAGAGGTGCTTGCCGATGAGGTCGACGTCGACGGCCTCGGCGAGGTCCTCGAGCGAGGTGCCCTTGTCCGCGGCGTCGAGGACCATGGAGCGCACGGCGTCGGCGATCTCCTGGCGGCCGCCGTAGCCGATGGCCACATTGACGAGTATCCCGTCGACGTGCGCGGTGGACTCCTCGGCCTCCTTGAGGACCATCTGCATCTTCGGGGGCAGCAGGTCGAGCGTGCCCACGTGGTGGACGCGCCAGCGGCCGTCGGCGGCGAGGGTGCGGACGACGCCCTCGATGATGCCGAGCAGCGGGCCGAGCTCATCCTGCGGGCGGTCGAAGTTGTCCGTGGACAGCAGCCACAGGGTGACGACCTCGACATCGGTCTCGGAGCACCAGCCGAGGAATTCCTCGATCTTGTCGGCCCCGGCCCGGTGGCCCTGGGCGGTGGTGGAGCCCGCCGCCTTCGCCCAGCGCCGGTTGCCGTCCATGATGACCCCGATGTGCTTGGGCACCTGGTCGTGGTCGAGGTGGCCTTCCACCCTGCGTGCATAGAACCTGACCAGCAGACGGCGCAGGTTTTCGCGCAGGTTCACGTGTTGTCAGCCCCTCCGTGTGGAACAGACAGGCGCGCGGCTGAGCGCGTTCCCTGCCCATATAGCGGTCCCCGCGGGCGAAGCCTACCCCCGCGAAACGGGGCCTGGGCTATGGGGTGTCAGTGGGCTGTCGTAGCTTCGTATGCATGAACGACATGTCTGTATACCGTGCCGCGACGGACCGGTACGACGCGATGGAGTACCGGCGTGCGGGCCGCAGCGGCCTCAGGCTGCCCGCCGTCTCGCTCGGCCTGTGGCACAACTTCGGCGACGACCGCTCGCTGGGCTCGCAGCGCGCGATCCTGCGCCGCGCCTTCGACCTGGGCGTCACCCACTTCGACCTGGCCAACAACTACGGGCCGCCGCCCGGCTCCGCCGAGCTCAACTTCGGCAAGCTCCTGAAGCAGGACTTCGCGCCGTACCGGGACGAGCTGGTGATCTCGTCCAAGGCGGGCTATCTCATGCACCCCGGCCCGTACGGCGAGTGGGGTTCGCGCAAGTATCTGCTCTCCTCCCTGGATGCCTCACTGCAGCGGATGGGTGTCGAGTACGTGGACATCTTCTACTCGCACCGCTTCGATCCGGACACCCCGCTGGAGGAGACGATGGGCGCGCTGGCGTCCGCCGTCCAGCAGGGCAAGGCGCTCTACGTGGGCGTGTCCTCGTACACCGCCGAGCAGACCGCCGAGGCGGCCCGGATCCTCACCGGGATGGGTGTCCGTCCGCTCATCCACCAGCCGTCGTACTCGATGATCAACCGCTGGACCGAGGACGACAGCCTGCTCGACACGCTGGAGGCGGCCGGCATGGGCTGCATCTCCTTCGTGCCGCTCGCGCAGGGCCTGCTGACCGGCAAGTACCTCAAGGGCATCCCGGAGGGCTCGCGTGCCACCCAGGGCAAGTCGCTGGACCCGAACCTGCTCAGCGACGAGGTCGTACGCCGGCTGAACGGGCTGAACGACATCGCGGCCCGCCGCGGCCAGTCCCTCGCCCAGCTCGCGCTCACCTGGGTGCTGCGCGACGAGCGGATGACCTCCGCCCTCATCGGCGCGTCCAGCGTGGCGCAGCTGGAGGAGAACGTGGCGGCACTGACGGCGCCGAAGCTCACGGACGAGGAGCTGAAGGAGATCGACACGTTCGCGGTGTCGACGCCGGGGACGAATATCTGGGCCGGACGCCGCTGAGTCACCGGAGCCGGTGCCCGGGAGGCCGGGGGGCGCACGGGGGCGCCCGTCGGGCGGCGGTGTGCGGGCAGAAAAAACGGGCCGGTCCGTGGGGGGGAGACGGACCGGCCCGAGGGGGGGTTTCCACCATAACCCTTCGTAAGTGATGCTGTGTGCATCGGCGTGCCACAACTACTCTCCGAAATCGTCCGGCGACGCCGAGGTGGGCGCGGAAGCCCTGATTCAGGGTGCGATCATGACCGAATCACAGCTGATTCAAAGGGAATCATGGGGGATACGGAGAGAACCCATGGATTTGCCCCCGGTTTGTGTTTTCGTCGCCGACTTGTCCTGACGTACTCCAGGCGGGTGACGGGGGCGGAGTGAGCGCGCTTGACGCCGCCGCTAACTTCGCAGTCATGGCCACGTTCACCACCGAGCAGACGCCCGAGCCGGTACCCCTGGAGGTCGCCGGGTCGGCGCGCGCCCGGCGGCGCGGGCTCCTGGGGCGCGACGGGATCGAGGGCGCGCTGCTGCTGAGTCCGGCGAGCTCGGTGCACACCCTGGGGATGCGGTTCGCGATCGACGTCGCCTATCTGGACCGGAAATCGCGGGTCCTGGCGGTGCGGACGATGCGTCCCGGCCGGGTGGGGCTGCCTCGTCCGCTGGCCCGGCATGTGCTGGAGGCGGAGGCCGGGGCGATGGCGCGGTGGGGCGTACGGCGCGGGGTGAGGGTCGCGGTACAGGATGGGTGACGCCACGTCAGGGAGCGGACGCAGCACCGCGCAGCCCCCTCCACTGCGCGGTGCCACACGCGCAGTTTGCTCACGCGAATTACCTTGGTCTGAACTTACGTGAGGCGAACAGCCGAGGGGAGCGGCCCTCGATAACGATGTGGAAACCCCGCGCCGATGCCCGCGGTGACGCCCGGCACGCGTCCGCCATCCGGACGGGCATCTCATGCACAGAGTCCTGCATGGGTGCGTTTTCGGTCAATCGACCACGCGCGGGCGTAGCGGCCGATTCCCTGGGAGCAGTATGCGGACAGGATCTGACCTCTTTCAGGTCTAGCGTCGCCCGCATGACCTTGAGGATCACATGGGGCGAGGCGATCGCGCGGCGCATGGAACGGCAGTTCCTGGCCTCACCCGCGCCGGCTGGGACGCCGGTCGCCGAGGTGGTCGGCGCGATGCTCGGCGGGCACGCGCAGGTGCTGTCGGCGGCCGAGATGTCGGTGGGGGTGCGGGCCGAGGGGCTGACCCGGGCGGACGTACGGGCGGCGCTGTGGGAGGACCGGTCGCTGCTGAAGGCGTACGGCCCGCGCGGCACCCTGCATCTGCTCCCGTCCGCCGAACTGCCCTTCTGGACCGCCGCGTTGACTGCCAGTCCCGGCCGGCCCGAGCCCCTTCGCGCCGGACGTCCGGCTGACCGGGGCGCAGGCGGACGAGGTCGTCGCGGCGATCGGTGACGCCCTCGACGGCGCGTTTCTCACCATCGACGAGCTGAACGACGCGGTCGTGGCGCGCACCGGGGGGGTGGGCCGGGGATCTGGTGATGCCCGCGTTCCAGGGCATGTGGCCGCGCTGGCGCCAGATGATGCACCGGGCGGGTTCTGCGCGGCGCGCTGTGCTGCGGCCCGAACCGGGGCCGCAAGGTGACCTACACCCGGCCCCCGCGCTTCGAGCCGCTCGCCGCGGACGAGGCGACTGCCGCCGCGCGAGGCCTTTCCCTGCTCGTACGGCGTTATCTGCGCGCGTACGGCCCGGCGACGGCGCCGCATTTCGCCAAGTGGGCCGCTGCTCCCCGGGGTTGGGCCCTCGACCTCTTCGCCTCGCTGGCCGGCGCAGGGGAGATCGAGGAGGTCGACTTCGCGGGCGAGGCGGCGTGGGTGTCGGCGGGGGACACGGAGTTTCCGCGCGCCGAGCCGGTGCCGGGGGTGCGGCTGCTGCCGTACTTCGACGCGTACGCCATCGCCGCCCAGCCGCGCGAGCTGCTGTTCCCCGGCCGGGCGTACACGCGTGCTCTCGCGGGCGGGCAGGCCGGGAACTACCCGTTGCTGTTGGTCGACGGCCTGGTCGCCGGGTCTGGCACCAGCGGCGCCAAGGCCGACGTACGACGCTCACCGTGGAACCCCTCGGACGACTGACGGCGGCGCGGGAGCGGGAGTTGGCGCGACAGGTGGAGCGGATGGGCGAAGTCCTGGAGGCGGAGGCGGAGTTGGTCGTGGGGAGGGTGACGGCCGGGGCGCACGCCTGAGTCTTGGCTTTACGGCTTCCGGGCCTCGATCAGGTAGCGGGAGCTGTGGGCGACGAACGGGCCCTTGGTCCCGATGTCCTCGTGCAGGGCGTGGAGTTGGGGCCGGTACTGGTCGACGGTGAAGCCGGGGACCATCCAGATCACCTTGCGCAGGAAGTGGACGACGGCTCCGATGTCGTAGAACTCGACGCGCAGCCGCTCCGAGCGCAGGTCGACGACGTCGAGCCCGGCGGCCTCGGCGGCAGCGGCGGCACGATCGGGGTGGCGGCCGTTCCTGACCTCTTCCGGCTGAGGACCGGTGAAGTACTCGACGACCTCGAAGACGTTCGCCGGACCGACCTGCTGGGAGAAGTACGTGCCTCCCGGGCGGAGTACACGGGCGATCTCCGACCAGTCCGTGTGGACGGGATGCCTGCTGGTGACCAGGTCGAAGGCCTCGGCCGCGAACGGGAGCGGCGCGTCCTCGGGGGAAGCGATGACCACTGCGCCGCGCGGGTGGAGCAGGGCGGTGGCCTTGGCCACGTTCGGCGGCCAGCCCTCGGTGGCGGCGGTGAGCGGGGGCAGCTTCGGCGCGGAGCCGAGGACCTCGCCGCCGCCGGTCTGGATGTCGAGCGCGGCGCTCGCGCGGGCCAGCCGGTCCCCCATCGCCCGCGCGTACCCCCACGAGGGCCGCTCCTCGGTGGCCCTGCCCTCGAACCAGGAGAAGTCCCAGCCGTCGATGGACACCGCCTCGGCTTCGGCGACGAGGTCTTCGAAGGTGCGGGTGATGGCCATGGGCGGATCCTCTCAACGGGCCCGCCCCGCGGCGAGGGAATTTCCGCTGTGTCCGGCCGCCCGGCGTTGTCAGTGCCCGCTGTTACGTTCCGGGCATGACGACGAATCCAGGAACCGTCCGGGTGCCGTACACCGGGGCTGAGAAGGAGAGCCTGCACGCGAGTCTCGACCGGCACCGGGACGCGGTGCTGTGGAAGCTCGACGGGCTGGACGACGAGCAGGTCAGACGCGTGATGACGCCGTCGGGCACGAACCTGCTGGGCCTGGTGAAGCATCTCGCGTCCGTCGAGTACGGCTGGTTCTGCTCGACGTTCGGGCGCGAGGTCGAGCCGCTCTGGTTCGACCCCTTCAGCGAGGAGGACATGAGCGCGGGCCCCGGCGAGACGACGCGTCAGATCGTCGAGTTCTACGGCCGCGCCCGCGCCGCCGCAGACCGCACCCTCTCCGAGCTGTCGCTGGACGACCTGGGCACGTCGTGGAACGGCACGACGGTCTCCCTGCGCTGGGTCCTGATCCGCATGGTCGAGGAGACCGCGCGGCACGCCGGGCACATGGACATCGTGCGGGAGCTGATCGACGGCGGAACGGGGGATCACCGGCGGGGGTGATGCGGCGACGTCCGGGACAGGTGCGAGGGGGCGTACCTCCGCCGGCTGACGCGTGGCCTGCGCCGAAGGGTCAGGGGACGAGTGGCCGTACCTCGTGTGCCACGAAGCGGATGAAGCCCTCGGGGTCGGGTTCGTCGGCGGTGGGCTGGAGAACGACGGTGTCGGCACCGGCGTCGGCGAGGCGTTGGACGGCCTCGGCGACGGCGTGCGCGTCTCCCGCCACGCCGTGTTCCGGAACAGGGTTCTCGCCGTTGGCCTCGATCTCGGCGCGCAGCCGGGCGGCGGCGTCGGCTCCGGTGGCGGTGTGGAGGTAGACGACGACCCGGTGCGGATCGGTCCTGCCCGCCTCCTTGCGCCCCTCGTCGATGAGTTGGCGTGCTCGCCGTACCCCCTCGGGCGCGGTGGAGGCGGTGAGGACGGTGCCGTCGGCGGCCTCGCCCGCGAGCCGGAGCGTACGGGGCCCGGTGGCGCCGGTGAGGACTTCGGGCACCTCTCCCGGCGGCCAGTCGAGGGCGACGCCGTCGAGGTTCACGTACCGCCCGGACGTGGTCAGCCGCTCGCCCCGCAACAGGGCGCGCAGCGCGTCGAGGTACTCGCGCAGCAGCGTCACGGGCGACTCGGCGCGCGCTCCGACCTGCCCCATCCACTCCTGGACGCCGTGGCCCACGGCCAGGACGGCGCGGCCCGGGAACAGCCGGTGCAGGGTGGCGGTCTCCATCGCGGTGACGGCGACGTTCCGCAGCGGGACGGGCAGCAGGCCCACGCCGACGCGCAGCCGCTCGGTCCAGGCGAGGGCGGCAGCCGCGGCGGAGATGCCCCCTTCCAGGAAGCAGTCCTCCCACAGCCACAGCTCCTCGATGCCCGCGTCGTCCGCCACGCGCGCCATGGCACGCAGACGCTCGGGAGGCAGTTGGGGCCGGAACACAGCGCCGAGTCCAGTCATGCGCCCTTCCTACCGGCGCCGGACACCACGGACAACTCTTTTACTCACCCGCGCCATTGGCACGTTCGCGCTCATACCGCAGCAGCACGACCCCGTTGCCGAAGGCCCGCGACTCGACGAGCCGGAGCCGGGTCAGGGCGTCCGCCTCCGGGAACAGGGGCTTGCCACGCCCGATGAGCACGGGGTGGACGTACACCCGGAACTCGTCGATCAGGTCGTGCCGCAGGAACGCGGCGGCGAGATCGGCCCCGCCGAGGCCCAGATCCCCGCCCGACTGTTCCTTCAGCGCCCTGATCTCCTCCGGTACGACCTCCCGCACGATGGTGGTGTGCCACTCCGCCCGCTGCAGCGTCCGGGAGAACACCACCTTGGGCGTGTTCCGCCAGATCCCGGCGAACTCGACGATCTCAGCCGTACTCTCCGGGGCCTTGTCGGCCGTCGGCCAGAAACCGGCCATCAGCTCGTACGTCACCCGCCCGCTCAGCAGGGCGCCCAGCTTCTTGATCTCCTCGTTGAAGTGCCGGTGCAGCTCGGCGTCGACCAGATGCCAGTCGATCTCGCGATCCGGCCCCTCGATGAAGCCGTCGAGGGACACCGACATCATCAGCACGATCTTCCTCATGACGCACCTCACCGACGTGGTTCACGGGCCATCCCGGGGCATGGTGACACCGGCGCCCCTCGCCGACCAGGACGCGTGGCCCCGTGTCGCCCGGCCCCGCTGCGCCGACGGTGAGCGGGACCTGACGGGTGGTACTCCGTCGCCCGGTCTGCTGTCCGGCCTGAATACCGACGCATGGTCCTTTGACCGCGAACATGCCCTGGGGCATGCCTGCCGCTTGCCTGCGTTTGCTTCGCTCAGCTCTGGGTTCCCGACGGCGCGCCGCTCGACGCCCCGCGCGGGAACGTCACCTCCACGCGGCGGTTTTTGCGGCGCCCCTGTTCCGAGGTGTTGTCGGCGATCGGGTAGTCCTCGCTGTAGCCGCGTACCTCGAAGGTGATGTCCGTGGAGCCGAGGGCGGCGGCCAGTTGGTCGTGGACCGCTTCCGCTCGCTTCTTGGAGAGGGTCAGGCCGTGGGCGTACGAGCCGAGGTTGTCGGTGAAGCCGAAGACTCTGACGGTCGTCGCGTTCTGGGCCTTGATCTCGTCCGCGATCGCCTGGATACGGGAACGGGCGTCCGGGTTCAGTTTCGAGCTGTCCTTCGGGAAGAGGACCTCCGCCTGCAGCGCGAACGTCACGTCCGAGTTCGTGTCCTCCCGGCGTTCCTCACCGCCCAGGTCCTCTACCACCGACTTGATGTCCAGGACCTTCGCGGGGGCCAGGGTGGCGCCGTCGGCGAGCTTCAGGCCGGGGCTGTTGGCGTCCACTTCGGGGGGTGGGGAGGTGGTGACGCTGCCGGGTGGGGCGCTGGGGTCGGTGTCAGCGTGCGCCGGGTCGCCCAGGAGGGTCAGGGTGGCCAGTACCACCAGGGCCGTCAAGGTATGGGTGGTACGGGCGGTGAGGGCCATGGCTACTCGCCCTCGGTGAGATTGATGGCGGTGGGAGGCAAAGAGCCCACTTGGAAGTTGACCGCGTCCGTGCCTTCCGGTGGGGCGGGGAACTGTGCGAACCATGCTGTCGAGCCACCCGGCCGCACCCGCGAGAACTTTGTGCAGAGGCAGCGTCCGGAGGTGTCTCGCAGGACGAGGTACTTCTTCTTGCCCTTCTCGTCCACGAGGCTGGCACCCGACAAGGAGCCGCCATTGCCGGCCAGCTCCGTCTCGTTGCTCTGCCAGTCGGCACCCAGCCACGAGCTGCTTCCGCCGTTCGTCACCTGGCCCGACACGGTGACGAAGCCACCCTGGTCACGCTGGGCGGAAGTGATGGTGACGGTGATGTCGCCGTCCTTCGCCGTCGCCAGCACCTTGTCGGCAGACGGTGCCTGCGACTGCTGGCTCCCGCCGTCGTCCTTGCTTGAACTGGGAGAGGAAGCCGAAGTGCTTTCCTTCGCCTTGTTATCGCCACCGCTCCCACCGCAGCCGGCCACCGTGAGGAGCAACCCAGTCGTGATCGCCATCGCGGCCATTGCCCTGCGGCCCCGCATGGTGTGCCGGAGATCCATCGGTACGGCTTCCTCTCATTCGGCCAGATGCACAGAGAACAGCACGGACGCGTCAGGAAGGTCGTCCGAATTGAAATCCTCGGGATCGATGTCTACGAGTTCGCCGCCGCAGTCCAGCTCAACGGGCTTCTTGGGATCCGCACCGGGGGCGAACGTGCAGCGCGGCTCGATGACCGCCGTGGCATGGGCCTTGGCGTGCTGTGTCTCAGTGCCAGGGATGATCGAGTCCCCAACCGTGTAACGGGTCTCGATCGCCACGCGGTAGCCCGGAAATCCATTCGCGGTGGCGGGCTGGGCATCGCCCTGCACCGTCGAGTCATTTTCGGCGGCCAGCCGCTCTGCCGCAGCAGTGGCTCCTGTGCCCTTGAACAGGTCGCCGTTGAGCCAGTCGAGCCACTGGTCGTCCCGGCCAATTGTCCCCGCCAGGCCCCTCATCAGCTCGTCGCGGGAGTCCTGCGCGGCCGCCAACGCCGCAGCGTCCGCCGCGGATTGAGCTCCATTGCGGGCGGACGCTGCTTGGGCGAATGCGAAGAAGGCGAACGCGGCGAAGAGCAGAATCGCCGTCAGCCAGATGTAGATCGGGAGAGTCTGCCCTCGGTCGCCGTTCGGGAGAAGGTGGGTCAGCCGCCTCCGCCGATCACGCGGTCGACCGCGTCGCCGATCGCCCCGGAGATCAGTCCGTCCAGCCCCAACTGGTCGATCAGCGTGAAGATCCCGGCAATAATGATCATCAGGCCCGCATACTCCACAAACCCGGCCCCCGCGTCCCGTCCCCTCCCCCGCACCCGGGAAACAACGGCCCCCGTCCACCTCTCGAGCCTGCTCATCATGCCTGCCCTCCCACCCGGTGCCACTACCGACCCGAGCACCGTACGTGAGAAGGCGCCTACTGCGGGTGGGTCCAGGGGCCCAACTTGTGGTGGGGGGAGTCATCGGGTCCACCCCTCGTGGGACGTGCCCAGCCAGTGGGCGATGGCTTCGCTGCGCGAGCAACTGTGCAGCTTTGCGAAGATACGGTTGATGTGGTTCTTGACGGTCTTCTCGCTGATGAAGCAGGTGGCGGCGATTTGGCGGTTGTTCATGCCGGCGGCGATGAGGTCCATCACCTCCACCTCCCTTGAACTCAGGCCGAAGTCGGGGCGGCCGGGGGCGCTGCGGCGGGGGCCGGGCGCGTAGCCGGGTTGGGCCTTTGACGACTGTGCCATAGATGGTTGCAGATGCGAAGAGAGTTCGTACGGTTCGTACGAAACTCCGAGTGAATCCCGGACAGGGGCAGTTGGACGGCCGTGGCGTACCTCGCGTACCGCCGTGAAGAGTTGGGCGGGAGTGAACTCGCCGTGGATCAAGTAGCCGGACGCGCCTCGGCGCAGTGCCTCGGCCACGACCTCGGGTTCGCTGCTGTACGTCAGCATCATCACCGGGGCGAGACGGGCCAGGGCGGGCAGGGCGGTCAGGCCGTCCGTGCCGGGCATGCGGACGTCGAGGAGGACGACGTCCGGGGTCAGGCGGGCGGCGTACGCGAGGGCTTCCTCGCCGTCCGCCGCTGCCGCGACCACCTCTGTGTCCGGGTGGCCGTCGAGCAGCGCGGTCAGGCCTGCCCGGACCACCGGGTTGTCGTCGGCCACCAGCACACGTAGGGGCGGCCCGGATCGTGCCTGGTCAAGTGCCTCGTCAGGCATGTGCGGCCTCCGCTCGGGGAGTGTGGGGGGCGGCTGCGGGGAGGGGGAGTGTCAGGTGGATCTCGGTGCCGCCCTCGGGGGACTGGGTCAGGGCGATGCGGCCGCCCAGGGAGGCGGCTCGTTCCGTCATGCCGAGCAGACCGAAGTGGCCGGTTCTCGACAGGTCGTCGAGGGTGAGGGCGGTGGGGAGGCCGACGCCGTCGTCTTGCACGCGTAGGGCGAACTCCGCATGCGAGATGTCCAGTTCGACCACCGCACGGCTCGCGCCCGCGTGGCGGTGGGCGTTCTCCAACGCCTCGGAGGCGATCGCCAGCACCTGGTGGGCGGTGGCGCGCGGCAGGAGCGGGGGGCCGCCCCGGTGTCGTAGCGCTGTGGCCAGGTGTGTGCGCGATTCGAACTCCGTCGTGTGAGCCTGGAGTTCGGCCAGGACGTCTGTGTCCGGGGTGGGGCAATCCGTGCGGCGGCGTAGGTCCGAGAGCAGCGCTCGGGACTCCCGCGCCGCTTGGCGCGCCGCGTCCGCCACGGTCGTCGCCTGGCGTTTGAGCGTGTGCGGGTCCGAGCCGTCCGCCGAGGCGGCCAGTGCCTCCGCCGCCAGGGCAAGGCCGTACAGCGTCTTGGCCACCGAGTCGTGCATCTCGCGGGCCAGCCGGGCGCGTTCGGATTCCACTGCCTCCGCCACGGCCAGGCGGGAGTTCGCCTCGGACAGCGCCTGGCTGGCCGTGCCGAAGCGGAACATCAGATTGCGGAGGGTTACGCCGATGATGCCGGCGCCGACGCAGAAGCCCGCGATGAGGAGGGTGTTTGCGCCTGCTCCCGGGCGGTGTTCCCAGGCTCTGAACACCGTGAGGAGGACGACGAGTTGCAGGCCGGTGAAGACTCCGGCGCCGCGCCAGCCGTACAGCAGGCCCGCGAGGAGCGGGGTGCAGACCGTCGCGTACGCGAGTGGGGACGCCGGGGACGCCGTGAGGAGGAGGATCGCGCCGAAGGTGAGGTCCACGGCCATCAGGGTGGGATGGGCGAGGAGGCGGGGGCCCAGGCGGTCCCAGTCTCTGAGCATGGCGTACGAGCCCATGACGCCGAGGACGGCTGCGGCGAGGACCGCGTAGCGGGGTGGGCCGTTCGCGGCGTTCGTCATCGCGAAGGGCGCGCCTATCGCGATGGCCGCGAGGCGGACGGCGAAGGCCTGGCGGCAGAGGGACTGCAGGGCGTTGAGCTGTAGGCGGACGCTGGCGGGGGCGGGGGCGTCGTCCGCCAGGTAGCCGGCGCCGCCCTTGGGCCAACCTGTGCTCGACCCCGGTTCCGGGTACTCGGCGCCTTTGTGCCCACCGGCACGGGTTCCTGCCCCCTCCGCCGAGGGCCCGGCGTGCTGGTTGCCGTCGGGTTGGGTGCGCTGCTCGTCGCCTACGAGGTGCCGCTCTCGTTGGGACGGGCGCCGCCCCTTGCGGCACGCCGGCCCGTAGCTACCCGAGGGGCGCCGCCCCAGCGGCACGATTGCCCACAGCTCCGCGAGACGCCCCTTCATCATCGGCCCAAAATCGAGCCGAAGTTCGTCCCCGAGCCCAAGAACATGCCCGTGGCGATGAGGATCATCGTGGCCGGGAGCATGAAGACGAGGGTGACCATCGTGGCCTTGGGGACGGTTTTCGCGGCGCGGCGACGGGCGTTCTGGGCGTCGGTTCGGCGCATGTCCGTGGCCAGTTGGATCAGGGTGTCCGCGATGGGGGAGCCCAGTTCCTCACCCTGCTGCAGGGCCGAGACGAACTGGGCGACCTGCTCGGAGGAGTTGCGCTTGCGCAACTCGTCGAAGGCCTGGCGGCGGCTGACGCCCATGTCCATCTGGCGCAGGGTGATGCGCAGCTCGTCCGCCCACGGACCCTCGTACTTCTCCGCCACCCGGTCCAGCGCCTGGCGGAAGCCGAGGCCCGCGGAGACCACGACGGCGAGGACGTCGAGGAAGTCGGGGAGGGTGCGGTCGATGACCTCCTTGCGTTCGCGGACGGCCTGCCAGATGAGGGCGTCGGCGGCCACCAGGCCGAAGGCCAGCGTCAGGGCGGCAAAGAGCAGTTGGCCGTTGGACAGGAAGACGAGACCCAGTACGACGCCGAAGATGCCGTACACCGCGCGGCGGGCCGCATAGCGGTTCAGCGTCAAGCCGCCCGGGTTGCCTGCCATGTCGATGCGGCGGCGTTTGGCGTCGACGCGGCGCGGGCCCATCAGACGCAGGACGGTGGGAGCGAGGCGCATGCCCAGGCGGTCGACCGCCGAGTCCGCCTTGGAGACGCGGCTTCCGCCGACCTCCAGGGCGAGCGTGAGGTCGCTGGGGAGTCTGGCGTCGGCGCGGATCAGGCGGATGCCCAGGAGGACGCCCGCGACGGCCGCGCCCATCAGGACGGCGAGCAGCAACGGCAGCAACGTAACCCCTCCCTCATACTTCGATCTTGCCGAGGCGGCGGATGACGAAGAAGCCGACGGTGTAGAGGCCGAGGGCCAGCAGGATCAGGCCCTGGCCGAGCGGGGAGCCGGTGACACGGGCCAGGGCTCCCTCGTTCGAGGAGTTGATCAGGACCAGCGAGCCGATGCCCAGGAACGGGACCGTGAAGGCCGTCGCGTTCACCTCGGAGAGCATCGTGCGGACCTCGCGGCGGGTTTCCTTGCGGTCTTCGAGGGTCTGGGTGAGGTTGCGCAGGGAGCTGACAACCGAGCCGCCCGCCTTGTTGGCGAGGACCAGGGTCGTGACGAGCACGATCAGCTCGCGGGAGGGGAGGCGTTCGGAGAGTTCGCCGAGGGCGTCGTCGACGGTGCGGCCCAGGGTCAACTGGTCGGCCACCCGGGCCAGTTCCTCGCCCGCCGGGGCCTCCAGCTCCTCCGCCGCCATGGCCAGCGCGGTGCGCAGGGCCAGTCCCGCGGCTGTCGCGTTGGCCAGCAGGCGGGCCACGTCCGGGAGTTGGCTGATGAACGCCTCGATGCGCTTTTGCCGTTGCCAGTTGAGGAAGATGGCCGCACTCCACAGACCGAGGGCGCCGGCGATCGGGCCGAAGAAGGGGGCGAGCGAGGCGGACGCGATCAGCCACAGGGCCACGACCACGGCGGTGACGTAGGTGGAGAACTCGCCCGCCGTCACGTCGAGCCCGGTGGCCGACAGGCGCAGGTGGATCGTGCGGCCGAGGCGGGTGCGACGCAGCCGGCGGTCGACGGCCGCGAAGCGGCGTACGCGGCCGGCGGCCTCACGCAAGGGGCCGCCGCCGGCGAGACGGTCGACGAGGGCCTGGCGCTGGGCACGCCCGGAGGCGTACGTGTGCACGCCCGCGACGGCGAGTGTGCCGCACAGCACCGTCGCGCCGAGGGCGAGGAGGGCGGGGTTGTTCACGGCTCGCTCCTCTCCGTTCTGGGGGTCATCCGATCGCCTGCCTCGTGTTCAGTACGTCGATGGCCTCCGCCACTCCGAAGGCGGGCGGCAGCGGCTCGCCCGCGACGTACAGCTTCTCCGCGACCGAGCGCGGGAGCGGGAGATGCTCGAAGTGGCCGTGGACGACGCGGTCGGGGCCGACGGGGCGCGGGACGAAGCGGGTCACGGGCACGACGCGGAACTGTTCGCGGCCGTGCGAGACGAGCAGCGCGATCTCCGTGACCTTGCGGGAGCCGTCGGCGTGCCGGGCCAGTTGGACGACCACGTCGACCGCCGAGTTGATCTGGTCCTTGAGGGCCTCGAAGGGGATCTGGACCTCGGACATCGAGCCGAGGGTCTGCAGCCGCATGAGCGCGTCGTCGGCGGAGTTCGCGTGGACGGTGGCGAGGGAGCCGTCGTGGCCGGTCGACATGGCCTGGAGCATGTCGAGGGTCTCGCCGCCGCGGACCTCACCGACGATGATGCGGTCGGGGCGCATGCGCAGGGAGTTGCGGACCAGGTCGCGGATGGTGATCTGGCCCTTGCCCTCCACGTTCGGGGGGCGGGACTCGAGGCGGATGACGTGCTCCTGCTGGAGCTGGAGTTCGGCCGAGTCCTCGATGGTGATGATGCGCTCCTGGGACGGGATGAGCCCGGAGAGGGCGTTCAGGAGGGTCGTCTTACCGCTGCCGGTGCCGCCGCTGACGATGACGTTGAAGCGGGCCCGCACGAAGGCCGCGAGGAGCATCAGCATCTGCTCGTCGAGCGAGCCGAGGCCGATCAGCTCCGGAAGGGTGTACGCGCGGGGGAAGCGGCGGATCGTGAGCGTCGGGCCGGTGAGCGCGAGCGGCGGGATGATGACGTTGACCCGCTCGCCGGTGGGGAGGCGGGCGTCGACCATCGGGTTGGACTCGTCCACGCGCCTGTTCACCGTGGAGACGATGCGTTCGATGGTCTGCATGAGCTGTTCGTTCGAGGCGAAGCGGAGGGGGAGCTGCTCGACGCGGCCCGCTCGCTCGACGAAGATCGAGTCGGGCCCGTTGACCATGATCTCGGTGATCGACGCGTCGGCGAGGAGCGGTTCGAGGACGCCGAGCCCGAGGGCCTCGTCCACCACCCGGCGGATCAGCTGCGAGCGCTCGGCGGAGGAGAGTACGGGGCCCTCGCGGCTGATGATGTGGCCCAGTACGCGTTCCAGGCGTACCCGGCGTTCGGCTGCCGCGAGGCTCGACATCTCGGCGAGGTCGATCTCCTCGAGGAGCTTGGCGCGGTAGACGGCGACGAGGTGTCCGTCCTCACGGGCGGGCCCCCCCTCGTCGGGGGCGGCGATACGGGAACGCAGGCTCATGATTTCGGCTCCTCTCGCACGAGCGGTCAGTCGTCGGTGGGCATGGTGGCGTGGCGGACCACGGTCACGTCGTCGAAGAGGGGGATGACGGAAGGGACGTGGACCGTGACTGTCGCAGTGGTCGTGTCGGCGCCCTTCGCGGGAGGGGGAACGTCCGGGTTCAGCCATCCGCTCACGGCCGCCTGGCCTGCCCCCGAGCCGTCACCGTCCTGGGAGGCGACCCGCGCGGCGGCTCGTGCCCCGGAGCCCGCCTGGTTGATGCCGTACCCGACAAGACCGAGCTGGATGGCGGCCATCCCGATGACCAGCAGGATGGGCAGGAACCCGGCGAACTCCAGGATGGAGACGCCTCGGTCCTCGCTCAGCCGCCGCTTCAAGGAGGGCCTCATCCGCCGTCCCCCTCCAGCGCCGCGCCCGCGGTCCCGTTCACCTGCCAGCCCGCGTCGAACCCCGGGAAGAACAGCGGCACGTCGACCTTCACGGTGGCTTTCATCACCGAGCCCGCCGGACCGCATTCGATCTCCGCGCCCTTCCAGGACCCCGGCAGATGCCGGCTTCCCGCCGCCGCGCACGCCCCGGCGACATCGCCGTTGACCGCGTTCGCCGCCGTGGCCGCCCGTGCCGCCTCGTCCGCCGCGTTCCCCGCCAGCGAGTACGAGTAGCCGTACAGCACGCACTGCCACAGGATCGTCATGACGACGAGCAGCAGGGGGAACATCCCGGCGAATTCGAGGGTCACCGCTCCCCGGTCGCCGCCCCTTCGGCGCAGGGTCAGCGCTCCTCGGTCCGAGGACGCCTTACGACGCCGTCCGCCGCCCCCGCCCTCCTGGGCGACCACGAGACCCAGCTCGCCCGCGAGCGCCCACAGCGCCTGCTTGACCGTCGAGCGGGCGTCCAGGTCCTGGAGGCGGCCCGCGTCCACGACGGACTGGAGTTCCTTGAAGGCGGCGGGGACGGCGGAGCGGGCGACCCTGGTGCCGGTGACCCGTTCGACGAGGGAGGACTGGATCTCCGTACCGCGGGAGTGGCGGTTGATGACCGTGGTCGTCTCCTCGGCCTTGCGGATCTGGAGGCGGTCCCACAGGCGGACCATGCGTTTGGCGGCGCGGACGGCGACGACGTCGGGGGTGACCAGCAGCAGCGCCTGGTCGGCCATCTCCACGGCCGCCGCGGTGGCCGCGTTCATCTGGGAGCCGCAGTCGACGACCACCACGTCGTGGCGGGAGCGCAGGGCACCGAGGACCTGGCGGGCCAGCCGGTCGGTGACCTCCTCGCCGCGCTCGCCCTCGGCGGGGGCCAGGAGCAGTCCGATGCCGCTGTCGTGGGTGTAGAGCGCGTCTTGGAGGACGCGGGGGTTGATGTCGCTGATTCCGGCGAGGTCGGCGACCGACCTGCGGAACTGCACGTCCAGGTACGAGGCCACGTCACCCGACTGAAGGTCCAGGTCGAGCAGCGCGACGCTGCGGCCGGACGCCCGTGCGGCGAGGGCGAGTTGGACGGCCGTGAGCGTGGCGCCGACGCCGCCCTTCGCGCCGGTCACCGTGACCACGGTGCCGCCGGGGCCCGCGTACAGCTCGGGCGTTCCGCTGTGGAGGTGGCGGCGCATGCCGGCGGACCACGCGGCGGCCGCCTGGACGCGTTCGGCGAGGGCGTCGTAGCCCAGCGGCAGGCCGATGATGCCGCGGGCGCCGGAGTCCATCGCGGCGGTGAGGACGCCGGTGCTCGTGTCGGCGGTGATGAGGACGACACCGACCGCAGGGAAGCGCATCACCAGGTCGCGGATCAGGTCCAGCGCGGGTACGGGGCCTATCCGTTCGTGGACCAGGACCACTTCGGGCAGCTCGTCCAGGGACTCGGCGGCGAGCCGGGCGAGGGTGTCGAGGAGGGCCGTGGAGTCGGGGACGGGCGGGGCCGGTTCGGCGTCGGCGAGCTGGCTCAGCAGCGTGGTGAGCGCGCGGGCCGAGTCGATGTCGCCGACGGCGGGGAGGATGCGGATGGTCATCGACGGCACCTTTGACGGCTGTCGCACACTGCGTGCGGTTCACGCCTTTTTCGACGGGCCCCAGCGGGAGCGGTCGTCATGCGCGGCCTCCTACTTGTCCTCGTCGAGGGTGTACGTACGGTCGCCGGGTGGGACGGCCGCGTCGGAGCCGCCCGCGACCAGGGCGAGCCGGACGTGTTCGGCGAACGACTCGGCGTACGCCACGCGTTGGGCGTCGGCGGTGTCGAGCGCGAAGGTGATGGGGACGGCCTGGGTGGCGCTGGTGCGGCGGTCGGAGCTGGACTGGCCGGGGTCGAGCGCGGTGAGCTTGCCGACGTCGATGACGCGGGCGTTCTCGACGATGACCTTGGACTGGTCGGTGCCCTTGTCGTTCTGCGCCTTGAAGGTGGCGTAGATGTTGACCCGCGAACCGGGGTTGATCTTCCCCGCGACGCCGGTCGCCGCGTCGATCATGATCGCGATCTCCTGCTGGCCGGCCGCCAGTTCGGGACGGTCCACGATCATGTCGGTCTGCAGCAGGGAGCCCCTCTCCAGTTTGGTGACCGCGATCTTGCCGCGGATCTGGGAGAGGCTGGTGACGGCGGTGGACGACAGCCAGCGCCTGGGCATCGAGATCTTCTGGAACTGGTCGGCCGACAGCTCCTTGTAGGGCGCGATGTCGCCCTTCAGGCGGTACGCCGCCACCTCCGGGCCGACCTTGGAGTTCACGTCACGGATCACCGAAAGCACTCCGGCGAAGGCGCCCAGGGCGCACAAGGCCGAGAGGACCAGCAGGATGACGCCGCGGCGCTGGCGTGAGTTCATGACGCGGACAACCTCGATCTGCGGGGGACGGCGGGGTCGAGCGGTCGTGCCTGGTGTTCAGGTGTGCTGCGTGGTGCTTATGTGGCGCCTCGGGGCAGGGCGCGTACCGAAGAGGCTGCCCGTACGGCGGTGCCCGGAAGCTCCTGCGACGATGACGGCGACAGCAGCGGCGACGCGCAGAACCCGCAGCGGTCACCGATGAGTTCGAGCCCGCACCAGTGGCACTCCTCCCGCCGGACGGACGACACGAGCTGGTAGAGCACGGAGACGTCGTACAGCCCGGCGGCGAACTCGACGAGCCGCGAGGTGCCCCACCAGCGGGCCGACTCCTGCGGCAGCGGAACGGTCGCGACGCCCTGGACACGCCAGGCGGGCGCGAGGGTCGTGGTGACCCAGTCGGACGGCGGCTGGCCCGCGGCGGCGAGCAGCCGGGTGCCGAACTCGGGCCCCGGCAGCTCCTCCTGGCCGACCCTGATGAGCTGCGGTCGCGGATTGGCCAGTACGGCGAACTGGGCGCCCGGCACCCAGGACTTGGCGTGGGACGTCAGGGTCACCGGGACGCGGTCGAGTTTGGCGACCGAGCCGAGCAGGGCGCCGGCGTAGATGTAGTGGGCGAGCAGCCGGGCGGAGGAGGCGAGCACGCCGGGACTGAAGTCGCAGACAGACAGCTGTCGCAGCTGCTGGGCCAGCAGGGCGACTCCGAGCGGCGGCAGATCGATGCCGAGCAGCGCGATGCGGTCGCTCTCCAGGACGGAGCGGACGGTGTGCAGCCGCTGGGTGACGGCTCCTTCGACCGAGGAGGGGTAGAGCGAGATGACGTACCCGTGCTGCTCGATGAGCGCGTGCATTCCGGTGAGGGAGCCTTCGAGGGTGTCGAGCGGCTGGACGACGGCGGGCGGGGTCTGCCGGTCGTGCGGCGGGAGCACCAGGTCGGGACTGGTGACGGCTATCGCGGTCGGCACGCTGCACACACCCCGTTCGCTGCGGCGGGGTGGTCAACCACCGCCTCAGATCGCCCCTTTTACGCCATGGACCGTCACGGATGGCCGCAGACCGTCACTGTGACGTCCTCTTGCATCAGCACCATATCCACGGCATGGGCCGCTCAACACCGACTTCCCGAGATCAACTCACGGAAGGTGCGGGCTTGATCAACGCAGAGTGAGACGCATATGACACAACTCGCCGTCGGGTAAAGCGGGTTGGAGTGTTCCGCGGACTCCACAGGTCTTGACAACCGAATTGGTCTGGACCAACTTGTACAACAACCAACGGTGGCCACCGTCGCGCACCCCCCATCCCCCCTCCCCTCATCGGAGGTCCCAGTGGACCGCGTATCAGGCATGCCCAGGCGCAGACGTACCTGGGCGGGGCTCCTCGCCGCCGCACTCGCCGCGTCAGCCCTCACCCTCACCGGCCTCGCCACCGACGCCTCGGCCGCCGACGTGAACAACGCCAAGAACGGCGGCTACGAGTCGGGCCTGAGCAACTGGACCTGTTCCGCGAGCAGCGGTACGACGGTCTCCTCCCCGGTGCACGGCGGCTCGGCCGCGCTGAAGGCCACGCCCGCCGGGCAGGACAACGCCCAGTGCACCCAGTCCGTCGCGGTCAAGCCCAACTCGACGTACACGCTGAGCGCCTGGGTGCAGGGCGGGTACAGCTACGTCGGCGTGACCGGCACGGGTACGACGGACGTGTCGACGTGGACGCCCGACTCCGCCTCCTGGAAGCAGCTGTCGACCAGCTTCACCACTGGCGCGTCGACCACCTCGGTGACGGTGTACACGCACGGCTGGTACGGGCAGGCCGCGTACTACGCGGACGACCTGTCGGTGTACGGCCCCGACGGCGGCGGTGGCGGCGGCCCGGCCCCGACCGTCCCCGCGACCCCGGGGGGTCTGGCGGTCGCCGGCACGACCTCCTCGTCGGTCTCGCTGTCCTGGAACACGGTGTCGGGCGCTACCGGTTACAACGTCTACCAGGGCGGTACGAAGGTCCAGTCGGTGACGGGGACCTCGGCGACCGTGTCCTCACTCGCCGCCTCCACGTCGTACTCCTTCCAGGTCACGGCGACGAACTCGGCCGGTGAGTCGGCGAAGTCGTCGGCGGTCACGGGCACGACGACCGCGTCCACCGGAGGAGGGACGTCGCTGCCGGCGCACGCCGTCACCGGCTACTGGCAGAACTTCAACAACGGGGCGACCGTCCAGAAGATCTCCGCCGTGCAGTCCGCATACGACATCATCGCCGTCGCCTTCGCCGACGCCACCAGCACGCCCGGCGCGGTGAGCTTCACCCTCGACTCGGCCGGCCTCGGCGGCTACACCGTCGACCAGTTCAAGGCGGACATCAAGGCCAAGCAGGCCGCGGGCAAGAAGGTGATCATCTCCATCGGCGGCCAGAACGGCACGGTGTCGATCAGCGACTCGACGTCGGCGACGAACTTCGCGAACTCGGTCTACTCCCTCATGCAGACGTACGGCTTCGACGGCGTCGACATCGACCTGGAGAACGGCCTCAACGCGACGTACATGTCGCAGGCGCTGCGGTCGCTGTCGGCGAAGGCGGGCTCGTCCCTCGTCATCACGATGGCCCCGCAGACGATCGACATGCAGTCCACGTCGAACGCGTACTTCCAGACGGCCCTGAACATCAAGGACATCCTCACCGTCGTCAACATGCAGTACTACAACAGCGGTTCGATGCTCGGCTGCGACGGCAAGGTCTATTCGCAGGGCTCGGTCGACTTCCTGACCGCCCTCGCCTGCATCCAGCTCGAGGGCGGCCTCTCCCCGTCCCAGGTGGGCCTGGGTCTGCCGGCCTCCACCAGCGGCGCGGGCAGCGGCTATGTCTCCCCGACCATCGTGAACAACGCCCTGGACTGCCTGACCAAGGGCAGCAACTGCGGCTCCTTCAAGCCCTCCAAGACGTACCCGGGTCTGCGCGGCGCGATGACCTGGTCGACGAACTGGGACGCGTCGGCGGGCAACGCGTGGTCGAACGCCGTGGGACCGCACGTGCACGCGCTGTAGGCCAAAGGAAGTAGCTCAGAAGAACTCCGACCAGGGCTGGTCCCAGATCTGCTTCACGCACAGCACGAGGAACAGCACTCCCGCGATCGCGAGCATGGCGTTGCTCAGCAGTCCGTTGCGCCATTCTCGCGGTGTGCGGGAGGAGTTGAGCAGCCAGATCAGGGTGAGGGCGAGGAAGGGGAGGAAGGCTGCGCCCAGGACGCCGTAGAGGATGACCAGGCGGAAGGGCTGGCCCTGGAAGAGGAGGACGATGGGCGGGAAGGTCAGCCAGAGCAGGTAGCCGCGGAAGGGCCAGGACTTCTCGCGGGCGCCGGAGGCCACCTCCTCGCCCTTCACCTCGCGGCGCGCTCGGTAGCGCTCCACGAAGTCCGCGAACATCAGGCTCACGCCGTGCCAGACGCCGATCAGTGAGGTGAAGGAGGTGGCGAAGAAGCCGATCAGGAAGAACTTGGCGGTCGCCGTGCCGTACTTCTCCTCCAGGAGGTCGCCGAGCTGGATGAGGCCCTGGTCGCCGCTGGAGAGGGCGACATGCGCGGAGTGCAGGAGTTCCGCGCCGACGAAGAGCATCGCGACGACGAAGATGCCCGTGGTGGCGTACGCGACACGGTTGTCCAGCCGCATCACCTTCATCCAGCCGGTGTTCGTCCAGCCCTTCGCGTTGACCCAATACCCGTACGCCGCAAGGGTGATGGTCCCGCCGACCCCGCCGATCAGCCCGAGCGTGTTGAGGATGGAGTCCTTCTCGTCGGGGAGGACGGGGAGGAGCCCGGCGAAGGCGTCGCCGAGGTTCGGGGTGACGCGCACGGCCAGGTAGACCGTGACCACGAACATCACACCGACCAGCACGGTCATGACCTTCTCGAAGACCTCGTACTTGTTGAACCAGACGAAGACCAGGCCGACGAGCCCGCAGATGACGGCCCACGGCTTGATCGACCAGTCGGCGGGGAAGACGTCCGGGAACAGCGCCTGGAGCGGGAGCGCGCTCGACGACATCGCCGCCGCGCCGTAGACGAAGCCCCAGACGACGGCGTAGACGACGAAGAAGTACGTCGTCCAGCGGCCCAGGCTCGCCCAGCCGTCGAAGAGGGTGCGGCCGGTGGACAGATGCCAGCGGCCGGCCGCCTCGGCCAGCGAGATCTTGACCAGGCAGCCGATGACGGCGGCCCAGAGCAGGGTGTAGCCGAAGTTGCTGCCCGCGATGAGGGTGGCGACGAGGTCACCTGCGCCGACGCCCGTCGCGGCGACGACGATGCCCGGGCCGATGTACTTCCAACTGGACTTGTGGGGGCGGGAGATGGTCTCCCCTGAAGCTTGCTTCCCAGTGGTCTCCGTCATGCGCTTCAAGAAAGCGTAAAGGGTCGGGGGTGCACAAGGGTGCCCGCACCGATCATCACAGGAGATACGGCCGATTCCCGCCACCGGCCCTTTGTCCTCGCTTGACCTGCTCATGCCATGCCTTCACCATGAGCGCCACACCCGCACCCAGCACGTCGCCATGAACCACCCCCCGCTCCACTCCCCACATTCCGGAGATCCCGGAATTCCTGGAGATCCAAGGAGACTTCATGCGACTCCGCATACGCGGCAGCGGCAGCCCGGACGGCACCGGCAGAAGCGGGCGGCGCACCGCCGCCCTCGCCGTTCTCGCTGCCCTCGCCCTCGCGGCTCCCCTCACCGCCACCGCCACCGACGCCACGGCCGGCGGAGTGAAGGCCCCCGCGCCCTCCTCCGACGACATCAGGCAGTACGAGATCCACCAGAGCACCACGCCCGTGACCCGTACGGCGATCCAGCAGGCCGGCGTCACCGTGGACGAGGCCGACGAGGAGACCGTCGTCGTCTCGGGACGCGCGGACCAGATCAAGAAGCTGCGCGGACTCGGGTACGAGGTCTCGCTGCTCGGCTCGGCGCCGAACCGTGCGAGCGGCGCCGACGACGTACGCGTCCTCGACTTCCCCTCGGCTGACTCGAAGTATCACAACTACGCCGAGACGAACACGGAGATCGACCAGCGTCTCGCGGCCTACCCGAGCATCATGAGCAAGAAGGTGATCGGCAAGTCGTACCAGGGCCGGGACATCGTCGCCATCAAGGTCAGCGACAACGTGGCGACCGACGAGAACGAGCCCGAGGTCCTCCTCACCTTCCACCAGCACGCCCGTGAGCACCTCACCGTCGAGATGGCCCTGTACCTGTTGCGCGAGCTCGGCGCGGGCTATGGCTCCGACTCCCGGGTCACCACCATGGTGAACAACCGCGAGATCTGGATCGTCCCGGACCTCAACCCCGACGGCGGCGAGTACGACATCGCGACCGGCTCGTACCGCTCGTGGCGCAAGAACCGCCAGCCCAACTCCGGTTCCTCGTACGTCGGTACGGACCTCAACCGGAACTGGAACTACAAGTGGGGCTGCTGCGGCGGCTCCTCGGGCTCCACGTCCTCCGAGACCTACCGCGGCGCCTCCGCCGAGTCCGCGCCCGAGGTGAAGGTGGTCGCCGACTTCGTACGCGGCCGGGTCGTCGGCGGGAAGCAGCAGATCAAGGCCGGGATCGACTTCCACACCTACAGCGAACTGGTGCTGTGGCCCTTCGGGTACACGTACTCCGACACCGCCACCGGCATGACGGCGGACGACGCGGGCGCCTTCAAGGCCGTCGGCCAGAAGATGGCCGCCAGCAACGGCTACACGCCGGAGCAGTCCAGCGACCTGTACATCACGGACGGCTCGATCGACGACTACCTCTGGGGCACCCAGAGGATCTTCGACTACACCTTCGAGATGTATCCGACGTCCAGCTCCGGCGGCGGCTTCTACCCGCCCGACGAGGTCATCGAGCGGGAGACGTCACGCAACCGGGACGCGGTGCTGCAGCTCCTGGAGAACGCGGACTGCATGTACCGGTCGATCGGCAAGGAGGCGCAGTACTGCGCGAGCTGACCGGGGCTACTCCTGGAAGTAGGCGTCCAGGACCTCGTCCAGCCGCGTCTCCCACTCCTTGAAGCGCGCCCGGGCCGTCGCCTCGATCTCGATCGGGTACCAGCGGCGGTCCGGCGTGTGCACCGTGATGGTGAACCGCTTCCCGAAGCGGGGCGACTCCGTCTCGACGGCGCCGATCTCGTCCCAGCGAAACTCCGCCTCCTGGTCGTCCAGACGCAGTCGTACGCCACTGTGGTCGGCCGTGATCGAGGCGCGCCGGTCGGAGGCCTCGAAGACGGGGGCGTCCGACTCGGGGGCGTCGTCGTCGGAGGCCTCTTCCTCGTCGGAGGCCTCTTCCTCGTCGGAGGCATCTTCCCCGGCGGAGGCCTCTTCCTTGGCGGCCTTGTCTTCGGCCTCGGTCTCCTGGGCTTCGGCCTCCTGGGCTTCGGTCTCCTCGGCTTCGGTCTCCTCCGCTTCGGTCTCCTCGACCGTGTTCTCCGGCTCCGCGGGCGCGGGTGACGTGAGCCCGGGAATGTACGCCGGGTCGACCGCGGCGGCGGGGACGACGGGGACGTCCAGGGGCTGGCTGTTCGAACCTATGCGCTGCTCCACAGCGGGCAGTATGGTCGAAGATCCTGTGCCCGGAACAGCCAGCCCCTGATTAGCCGCACGGCTGTTACAAGAAAAGGCTCACCAGCGCCGCGACCGCGAACCCCGCCACCGACAGCACCGTCTCCAGGACGGTCCAGGACTTCAGGGTGTCGCGCTCGCTGATGCCGAAGTACTTGGCGACCATCCAGAACCCGCCGTCGTTCACGTGAGAGGCGAAGATGGAGCCCGCCGAGATCGCCATGATGACGAGGGCGACGAAGGCCTGCGAGTGGTGCCCTTCGGCGAGGAGTGGCGCCACGATGCCGGCCGTGGTGACGATCGCGACCGTCGCCGAGCCCTGGGCGACCCGCAGGACCACGGAGATCAGGTAGGACAGGACGATCACCGGAAGGCCGACGTCGTTGAAGGTGTCCGAGAGGGCCTGGGCGACACCGCTGGCCTTCAGTACGGCGCCGAAGATGCCGCCCGCGCCGACCACCAGCAGGATGTTGCCGACCGGCTTGAGGGACGACGTCGACACGGTCTCCAGGGACTTGCGGGACCAGCCGCGCCGGATGCCGAGCAGGTAGTACGCGAGGAGCAGGGCGATGGTGAGGGCGACGAAGGGGCTGCCGAAGAACTCGATGACCGAGCGGCCGGTGGACGGGTCGAGGGCGATCGAGGAGAAGGTGGCCGCGAGGATCAGCAGCAGCGGCGTACCGATGATGCCGAGGACCGTGCCGAGCGGCACCGGCTTCTCGCGGGGCTCCACGCCCGCCGCCCGCTGTTCCTCGATGACGGCCAGCCTGGCCTCGGCGGCGGCCTCGACCATGTCCTGCGGTACGGCGACGAAGATCCGCTTGCCGATCCAGGCGGAGTAGGCCCAGGCGGCGAGCACGGCGGGGATGCCGCAGACGATGCCCATGAGGATGACCCAGCCGAGCTGGACGTGCAGAAGACCGGCCGCCGCCACCGGTCCGGGGTGCGGGGGCAGGAACGCGTGGGTCATCGAGAGGCCCGCGAGCAGCGGCATGCAGTAGAGCAGGATCGACTTGCCGGACCGCTTGGCGGCGGCGTACACGATCGGCGCGAGGACGAAGATGCCGACGTCGAAGAAGACCGGGATGCCGAAGATCAGGCCGGTGAGGCCCATGGCGAGCGGGGCCCGCTTCTCGCCGAAGAGGTTGAGCAGCCGGGACGCCAACACTTCGGCGCCGCCGCTGACTTCGAGGATCGCGCCGAGCATCGTGCCGAGGCCGATGATGATCGCGACATGGCCGAGGATGCCGCCCATGCCGGTCTCGATGACCGACACGGCGGTGGACCGCTGCACCGTGCCGAACAGTTCGGTGACCGACAGTCCGGCCGCGAGGCCGACGGCTATGGACACGGCGAGCAGGGCCACGAACGGCTGGAGTCTGGCCTTGATGATCAGGAGGAGCAGGAGGGCGATACCGAGGGCGGCGACGGTGAGCAGACCGGCCGTTCCGTCGATGAGGAGGAGCAGACCGCCGGTGTGGGGTGGGGTGTCGGGGGTGGCTGGAGCTGTCGCTGCGAGCGGATACGACGACAAGGGGGGCCTCTGTTTCGTAAGTGCATGGGGCTTTCGGGCAGGGGGGGATCGCGGTGCGGCGCCCGAGGGAACAAGGGGCGCCGCACCGTGACGACGTACGGGGTGCGGGAGTTGAGTGGCCGTCAGCCGAGGACGGCGAGGGCGTCGATCTCGATGAGGAGTCCGGCCGGCAGGCCGACGTAGACCGTCGTGCGGGCGGCGGGGGGCGCGGTGAGGCCCTGCTCCTCGAAGTACTGGTTGTAGATCTGGTTCATCTCGGCGAAGTGGTCGACGTCCGTGAGGTAGACGCGGATCATCATCGCGTCGTCCCAGCTCGCGCCGCCCTCTTCGAGGATCGCCCGAACGTTGGCGAGGGTCTGGAAGGTCTGCTCGCGCAGGGTCGGGCCCGCGGGTGTCGGGGGCTTGCCCTCCTCGGCCGGGAGGAAGCCGACCTGCCCTGCGACCTGGAGGATGTTCCCCTTCTTGACGCCGTGCGAGAACTTGGCGGGCGGGGTGGTGTGGGTCGTGGGGGTGAGGGCGATCTTGTCCGTCATACGGGGTCCTTTGCCGGTGTCTTGCCTGAGTAGTCGCTGCTGATGGCGTCCGCCGTGCGGCGCACCAGCGGGAGCAGGGTGAGGAGTTCGTCGGCGGTGACGACGACGTTGGGCGCGGAGAGCGACATGGCGGCGGCGACGCGTCCGTCGGCGCCGCGGATGGGCGCGGCGACGCAGTTGATGGACTCCTCGTGGCCACCGAGGTCGGTGGCCCAGCCCTGTTCGCGCACCGTCGCCAGTTCCTTGAGGAAGGCGGCGGCGCCGGGGATCGAACGGGCCGTGTACAGGGGGTAGTCGAGCTTCTCCGCGAGGGAGCGGCGCTCGGCTTCGGGCAGGTCGGCGAGGAGCAGCTTCGCGACGGCCGCGACGGTGATGGCCACCGGCTTCCCGATCCGCGAGTACATGCGCACCGGATAGCGGCTCTCCACCTTGTCGATGTAGAGGACCTCGTTCTCCTCGTACACGGCGAGGTGGACGGTGTGCCCGCACTGTTCGTTCAGCCGTACGAGGTGGGGGTGGGCGATCTCGCGGACGTCGAGGTTCTCGACGGCTTCCTGGGCGAGGGCGAAGAGGCGGGCGCCGAGGCGGTAGCGCTGGTCGGACTGGCGGTAGACGAGGCCGTGCTCGTGCAGGGTGCGCAGCAGGCGGAGGGCCGTGGACTTGTGGACGCCGAGGCGGTCGGCGACCTGCCCGAGGTCGGCGGGCCCCTCGGCGAGCAGCGGCAGGATGCTCAGCGCTCGGTCGACGGTCTGGCTCATGGGGTACGTACCTCCTCCGCGGCCCGCGTGACGGCTTCGGTCCAGCCGGGGCCGAGTCGAAGTCTCTCCCACGCACCGTCGTCCAGGGCGGCCAGCCGGTCGGCGTGGCCCCGGGAGGGCGGCGTGCCGAGGTCGCCGGGGACGGTGAGGGCGGCGGCGGCCATGAGGTGGCCGTGCCGCAGCCGGTCCCTGGCGGGGAGCCCGCGCAGGGTCGCCGACAGGAACCCGGCGGCGAAGGCGTCCCCGGCGCCGACGGCGGCCACCACGTCGACGCGCAGGGCCGGTACGAATGTGGCGTCCTCGGCGCCCGCGTCGCCCGTGCTGTCGAAGACGGTCGCCCCGCCCCCGCCCTGCTTGACGACCAGGACGTCCGGCTCGGGCAGCGCGTCGCGGATCGCCCGCGCCCCGCACAGCCCCCAGGCGTCCCGCGCCTCGTCGTCACCGACGAAGACGAGGTCGGCGCCGCGCGCGAGGTCGAGCAGGACGCGCGGTCCCGCGGCCTCGCGCCACAGCCCGGGGCGGTGGTTGACGTCGAAGGAGACGAGCGGACGTCGCCCGGGCCCGCGCGCGGTGAGCTCGCGCATCAGGCCGAGGCAGTCCTCGGAGAGCGCGGCGGTGATGCCGGACAGATGCAGTACGCGGCCGGAGCGGACGGCGTCCAGGTCCACGTTCTCGACCGCCATCGCGGAGGCGGCCGAACCGGCCCGGTAGTAGGCCACCTCGTGGCCGTCGGTCGCCCGGTCCCCCGCCGTGCGGAAGTAGACGCCGGTCGGACGCGCGGGGTCCCGGCATACGGCGGAGGTGTCGACGCCGTACGAACGGATGGCGTCGACGAGGTGATCGCCGAAGCCGTCCTCGCCGACCCGGCCGATCCATCGGACGCGGTGCCCGGCGGCGGCGAGTACGCACGCGACATTCGACTCCGCGCCCCCGATCCCCCGCTCGAACGAGGGCACGTCGGCGAGGCGGCCCGGGCGGGACGGCAGGAAGGTGACCATGGACTCGCCGAGCGCGACGACGTCGACGACGGCCGCGTCGTGGGATGTCGCACATGCCTGCCCGTTGATGGTCACGATGGTGGGGACTCCTCGCTCTCGCGGCCAACGGCACCGTTGACCCTGCGTTGGCTGGGATGTTAGACAGCAGTAAGCGACATACGCAATGACCGTTGCATACAACGCAACGCACCTGCAACGCACCTCATCAAGGAGGCCCCATGGGCGCCGACACCGCCGCAGCACAGCTGGCCGCTCTCACGGCGGACCGCGTCGACCACCGCTTCAAGGGCCTCCCCCCGGACGCGGCCGGCCTGACCGTCGGCGAGCTGGCCGCCCAGCGCCGCAGCCTCTTCACGGACGGCTTCACCACCCCCGTCCTGGCCCTCTCCGCCGAGCGCCTCCAGCACAACCTCGAACTGATGGAGACGTACGCGACCCGCCACGGCCTCGCCTTCGCCCCGCACGGCAAGACCTCGATGGCCCCCCAGCTGTTCTGGAAGCAGATCGAGCACGGCGCCTGGGGCATCACCCTCGCGGTCCCCCACCAGGTCCGCGTGGCACGGGAGTTCGGGATCGACCGGATCTTCCTCGCGAACGAGCTTGTCGACGCGGCGGCCCTGCGCTGGATCGCGTCCGAACTGGCCCGGGACGCCGGCTTCCGCTTCGTCTGTTACGTCGACTCGGTACGCGGCGTACAGCTGATGGACGCCGCGCTGCGGGAGACCGCCCGCCCCGTGGACGTCGTAGTCGAGCTCGCCGCCGGCGAGGGCGCCCGCACCGGCGTCCGTACGGAGACGGACTGCGCGGCGGTCGCGGACGCGGTGGCCGCGACGGCGACGCTCCGCCTGGTCGGCGTGGCGGGCTACGAGGGCGAGGTCCCGCAGGCGGACCCCGAGCGCGTGCACGCGTGGCTGCGCCGGCTGACCGGCCTCGCGGTGGACTTCGACAAGGCGGGCCGGTTCTCGGGGCTCGAGGAGATCGTGGTCAGCGCGGGCGGCAGCGCCTGGTTCGACGCGGTGGCCGACGTCTTCGCGGAGATCCCCGAACTTTCCCTGCCGGTACTGAAGTTGCTGCGCTCCGGCGCATACGTCTCGCACGACGACGGCCACTACCGCAGGCTCACGCCGTTCGCACGGGTCCCCGAGGAGGGCGCCCTGCACCCCGCCTTCCGGCTCTGGGCCCAGGTCGTCTCCCGCCCCTCCCCCGAGCAGGCCTTCGCCAACGCGGGCAAGCGGGACGCGGCGTACGACCTGGACCTTCCGGAGGCGCAGGTGGTCCGCCGGGACGGCACCGAGCGCCCGGCCACCGGCATCACGGTCACCGGGCTGTCCGACCAGCACGCCTGGATCCGCACCGCCCCGGAGGCGGACCTGCGGGTCGGGGACTGGCTCGGCATGGGCCTGTCCCATCCCTGTACGTCCTTCGACAAGTGGCAGTTGATTCCGCTGGTCGAGGCGGACGGCACGGTCGTCGACTACGTCCGCACCTTCTTCTAGGAGACAGGAGACCGCCGTGATGGATCTCGTCATCCGTGACGCGGACGTCGTGGACGGCACCGGCGCGCCCTCCTACCGCGCCGATGTGGTCGTCGACGACGGCAGGATCGTCGCGATCGTCCAGGAGGCTGCGGCGGCGGGATGCCAACGCCCCCTCGCGATGCGGGAGGTGGACGCCGAGGGCCTGGTCCTGGCACCCGGTTTCATCGACATGCACGCGCACAGCGACCTGGCCCTGCTGAGCGACCCGGACCACAGCGCGAAGGCGGCGCAGGGCGTCACGCTGGAGGTCATCGGCCAGGACGGGCTGTCGTACGCGCCGGTGGACGACCGTACGCTCGCCGAGGTCCGCCGGGCGATCACCGGCTGGAACGGGCCGGGGGACGACATCGACTTCAGCTGGCGGTCGGTCGGCGAGTACTTGGACCGTCTGGACCAGGGCATCGCGGTGAACGCCGCGTATCTGATCCCCCAGGGCACGGTGCGGGCGCTCGTCGTCGGCTGGGAGAACCGCGAGGCGACTCCCCGGGAGCTGGACCGGATGCGGCAGTTGGTGGCCGACGGCATGCGGGAGGGCGCCGTCGGGATGTCGTCCGGTCTGACGTACACGCCCGGGATGTACGCCCAGGACGCCGAACTCACGGAGCTGTGCCGGGTCGTCGCGGCGCACGGCGGCTACTACTGCCCGCACCACCGTTCCTACGGGGCGGGCGCCCTGGAGGCGTACGAGGAGATGATCGCCCTCACCCGCGAGGCCGGCTGCCCGCTCCACCTCGCCCACGCCACCATGAACTTCGGCGTGAACAAGGGCAGGGCCCCGGACCTGCTCGCCCTTCTGGACAAAGCGCTCGCGCAGGGCGCCGACATCAGCCTGGACACCTATCCCTACACCCCCGGCTGCACCACGCTCGTGGCGATGCTGCCCAGCTGGGCGAGCGAGGGCGGACCGGAGGTGATCCTCGCCCGGCTGCGGGACGACGCGACCGCCGAGCGGATCCGGCACCACCTGGAGGTCGTGGGCTCCGACGGCTGCCACGGCGTGCCCATCGAGTGGGAGACGATCGAGATCTCGGGGGTGAGCGACCCCGCACTCGCGTCCTACGTCGGCAAGACGCTGCGGGACTGCGCCGACGAACGTGGCGAGACCCCCTGGCGCACCGCCCGCCGCCTGCTCATCGAGGACCGCCTCGGCTCGACGATCCTCCAGCACGTCGGCCACGAGGAGAACGTCCGGGCGATCATGCGGCACCCGGTGCACACGGGCGGCTCCGACGGCATCCTGCGCGGCGACAAGCCGCACCCGCGCGCGTACGGCACCTTCCCGCACTATCTCGGCCGCTACGTGCGGGAGTTGGGCGTTCTGTCCCTGGAGGAGTGCGTCGCCCATCTCACCGGCCGCCCCGCCGCCCGCCTGCGCCTGCCCGACCGCGGGACCGTCCGCGAGGGCCACCGCGCCGACCTGGTCCTCTTCGACCCGGCCACGGTCGCGGCGGGCTCCACCTTCGAGGCGCCGCGCACCCCGCCGACCGGTATCCCGTACGTCCTCGTCGACGGCCGCTTCGTGATCGATGACGGGCGCAGGACGGACGTACTGGCGGGGCGGGCGGTCCGCCGCGATGTCACCGGATGACCGCCCGCCGCGTACCTCTTACGGCTTGGGCAGGGTGCACCCGGTGCGGCTCAGGTCGAGCTTGTTGTCGAGACCGAAGCAGGGGACGATCTGGTAGGTCTCCTCGGCGTAGTTGATGCCCTGATGGATCGTCACGTTCCCGCTCGTGTCGACCTCACAGGGGTTGTTCTCGGTGCAGGTCTCGCCGTCCTCGTTACCGGTGTTGTTGACGGCGACGACCTTGCCGGTGGAGGTGTCGATCACGGGCGAACCCGACGTACCGCCGATGGTGTTGCAGGCGGAGGTGTAACGGACCGAGTCCTTCCAGGTCCAGCCGCCCTCCTTCAGGCGGTACACGAACCCGTCGATGTTGCAGCTGTAGATCCGCTTCCAGTAGCCGGAGACGACCTTGATGGCGGTCCCGGCGACCGGATGCGTGTCGCTCAGCGTCAGCGCGCTGATGCCGTACGAGCTCTTGATCTGCGCGTAGGTGCGGGTGAGCTGGTAGATCGTGACGTCCGTGTCGGTCATCGTCGAGTACGCGACCTTGCTCGCGCGCAGGGTCGCGACCTTCGTCCCGGCGGAGTTGAGCAGGCTGAAGGAACGGGTGGACGACTGGTCGACGATGACCTCGCCGGGCTCCGGGAAGCCGGTCTCCAGGCAGTGGCCGTTGGACAGCACGAGTGCCGGGTCGTCGTCCTCGGAGTTCGGCATCCGGATGACCGAGCCGGAACAGTTGCTGAGCGCGACGGTGCCGGCGAAGTCGACGGCCCGGAGGGCCGGTTGGGCATGGGGCGCCTGAGCGGTCGACGCCTGCTCAGCCGGTGCGGGCGCGGGTGCCGCGACCGCGGGTACCACGCCTGCTCCGGCGATCACCAGGGCGAAGAGCGCGGCAACGAGAGGCTTTCTCATGTGGGGGTCCCCTCTTGCGACAGGGGCGACAGGAGACTTTCCGGTCACCTTCTTTTTTGTCATGCGCATTGTGAGGGTCGAGGGGCTCGGGGGCAAGGAGTTGATTCCGGCCGAGTCGGGGCTGCCGACGGCCCGTTCGTCCGGGGCTCTTGACCGCTCCATGGCCGCGAAGCCGGTCCGAGGCTCCCGGCGAGGGCGAGGGCGAGGGCGAGGGCGAAGGCGAAGGCGAAGGCGAGGGCGAAGGCGAGGGCGAGGGCGACGCTCGCGGCACCGCGCCTGCCGGGCATGCGGCCATCCGGTGGATTCTGACCACACGGAAGTTCGGCCCAGGTCGAGTACGGGACGGTGCTTAGGTGAATTACCCGCGAATCCTTCCCTTTCACACGACTCACCCAGCGTTCGGCTTGTCGGCTTGTCCCTGTGTCTCGTCGACGTACTGGAAGAGCACCGCGGGGCTGGTGGCGATCCGCGCGCCGAGGGCCGAGGCGCTCGCCTCACGGCTCGGGGTGATGCGACTGGTGAAGAACACCGCGGGTCCCGCGTACCGTTCGCGCTCCCGCCAGCTACGGAGATCGGTGATGCCCGCGTCGCGGTCGAGTCCGCGCTGTACGTCGGAGATCAGCAGGTCGATGCGGGTGACGCCGAGCACGTGCTCGGCTCGCTCCCGGTCCGTGGCCACCCAGACCCGGGCCCCCTGGGCCTCCAGACGCTCGACGAACTCGGCGTTCCGGTCGGGGTGGTCGTCGATCCACAGCAGCTGCATGCCCGCGTACGGCGCGGGAGTGCGGGAAGTTCCCGCCGATCCCGCCGGCGGGGGCTCGGTGTCGGGGTCGGCCACGACGACCGAGGGGGCGCCCTGCTGCAACTGCTCGACCAGGGCGTCCAGTTCGTCCAGCAGGACCAACTCCCTCATGAGGGTGACGAAGTTCTGGTCGAGAACCAGTCCCGGGAAGCCGGTGGGCAGACACTCCTCCAGCTGGGCCAGCGACGAACCCCAGGACTCGGGCAGATTCCTGGCCGGTGCGGCCAGGTCGTACGCGGCAAGGCACTCGGCCGCGGCCTCCCAGGCTTCCGGGGTGGGAGGTGCGAAGGGCTGGTTCAGCACCTGCCGGACCCTCCGGTAGCGGAGGAACTCGTGAATCCCGTGCACATCGGCGCCATCGCGGGCGAGCAGTGTGCGGTAGAAGTCGGGATAGAGCTGCTGGAGCAGCAGAATGCGGATCACCGCCCCCGAACTGAAGGGCTCCCACACGAGGTTGAGGGCCCGCTCAAGGCCGAACCCGTTGAGGAGCTTCTTGATCCGGCGCGGATTGCGGGACGAGTGGGTGGCGATCAGATCCACCAGGTTCTCGCCGAGCAGGTCCTCGAGGCCGGAGCGTTCGGCGCAGTGGCCGACGTACTCCTTCACCTTGTCGACGCCCGGCACCGGCACCCGGTAGCTCGTCTGGAAGATCTTCTCCATGAACGCCGACCCCGCCGGGGACAGATCGCGCAACAGCCCGCTCGGTCCGAGCGCCGACCGGTCGCAGCCGATGACGAAGGCCAGCCCGGGAACGTCCAGGTACACCTTGACCGCCTCGCACACCGCGAGGACCGTCTCCTCGGAGCAGCGGTCGAGGTCGTCGATGAAGACGACGAGCATCCGCCGGGGCTGGTACGGCGTCGACTCCGCCCACGCCGCGGCGAGCTTGCGCAGCTCGTCCCGCATCGTGTTGCGGGCCTGCGGGTCGACGGAGAGGTCGCGCCACAGCCGGTCGACGAGTCCGGCGGCCCCGAGCGGCCCCGCGAGGAGCGTGAGCGCGGCCCGTACGACCCCGATCACCACCCGCTGCTCCGACACCCGGTGGGCCGCCCGCCGCAGCAGCCGCTTGTCGAACTTCATCAGGACGGACTTGATCAGGCCTTCCAGCGCGTCTGCCCCGGTCGAGGTCCAGGCGTTGTACCAGAGCGTGGGGACACTCCTGCTCCGCAGCTCCGCGTCGAGCAGCTTCATCAGACTGCTCTTGCCCATGCCCCAGCCGGCGTCCACCGCCAGGGTGAACGGGGTCGCGGACCGCGAGTCGCACAGCAGCTCGGCGAGCTCCTTGGCGGCCCGCCCGGCCCCCAGCAGATCGTCCCCCGGCGCCACCACCGGCTCGTCGTTCAACAGCGAGAACTCCACGCCCTGCCTCCCCCGTTACGGCAGAGCCAACTTACTTGGGTCGGCGGCTACTTGGGCCGCTTCGTAGCACCTTGCCCGTGGCCGGGGCTGCCACCCGAGTTACCCGGGCCGGAATCGGCCGTGGCGGTCGCCGAGACGGTCGCGGAGGCCGTGGACGCGGGGGCGGCGGAGACGCTCGGGGACGGGGACGCGGACACCGCCGTAGCGGACGAGAGGGCGCTCGGGCTCGCGGAGGAGCGCGAGGCGTCGGGTGACGGCCCCTGCGTGCCACCGCCCGTGGCGGTCGCGGCCGGCGCGGACGGCGTCGAGGAGGCGTCCTCGCGAGCGCTGTCGCCCCCGCCGCCCCCCGAGGTCCGAGGGCCCGTGGACGCCCCGGAGTCGAAGACTCCCGAGACCACGACGGCGAGCAGAACGGCACACCCCACCCCGGCCCCCACCGCGGCCCGGCGCACCAGCCGGGCACGGCGCCGGCGCAGCAGCCGCTCGTGCCGCCCCGGCGGCGCATCGGGGACAGCACGCTGTACGAGGGTGTCGTCGCCGTCGCCGTACGTCTCCCCCGCACCGGCGCCGCCGTCCTCCTGTCCCTCCCGCCAGCCGTGCGCCTCCGCCGGATCCGCGTACGTCTCGTAGGCCGGGGGCGCCTCGCCGTCGGGCCGCGGGAGGTACACCTTCGGCGGGGCTTCGGGATCGCCGCTCTGCCAGGACATGGGCGCGAATTGTAGAGACCGTAAGGGCTTGCGGCGTAGCGCGGGGACAAAGATGACCAAACCGCCACGTCTCACGTGGTGAAAAACACGCCCCGCTGGGCGTTACGCGGCCGTAAGCTCACGGACATGCAGGTGATCCAGTCCACGAAGCTCGCCAACGTCTGCTACGAGATCCGGGGTCCGGTTCTTGAGGAGGCGATGCGGCTCGAAGCGGCCGGTCACCGCATCCTCAAGCTCAACACGGGCAACCCGGCGGCGTTCGGCTTCGAGTGTCCCCCCGAGATCCTGGAGGACATCCTCCGCAACGTCTCCTCGGCGCACGGGTACGGCGACGCGAAGGGCCTGCTCGCGGCCCGCCGGGCGGTGGTCATGCACAACCAGACCCTCGGCATCGAGACGGACGTGGAGCACGTCTTCGTCGGCAACGGCGTCTCCGAGCTGATCGTGATGGCGATGCAGGGCCTGCTGGACGACGGGGACGAGGTCCTCGTACCCGCCCCGGACTACCCGCTGTGGACCGCCGCGGTATCCCTGTCGGGCGGTACGGCCGTGCACTACCACTGCGACGAGCAGTCCGACTGGATGCCCGACCTCGCGGACGTGGAGCGGAAGGTCACCGACCGCACCAAGGCGATCGTCATCATCAACCCGAACAACCCGACGGGCGCGGTGTACGACGACGCGATGCTCCGGGGCCTGACGGACATCGCCCGGCGCCACAACCTCCTGGTCTGCTCCGACGAGATCTACGACAAGATCCTGTACGACGGCGCCACCCACACGGCGACCGCCAAGATCGCCCCGGACCTGCTCACGCTCACCTTCAACGGCATGTCGAAGGCATACCGGGTGGCGGGCTACCGGGTCGGCTGGATGTCGATCTCGGGCCCGCGCGCGCACGCCGACTCCTACATCGAGGGCCTGACGATCCTCGCGAACATGCGACTGTGCGCGAACATGCCGGGGCAGCACGGTGTGGTCGCCGCGCTCAGCGGGCGGCAGACCATCAACGACCTGGTGCTGCCCGGCGGACGGCTGAAGGAGCAGCGGGACGTCGCCTACGAGCTGCTGACGCAGATCCCCGGCGTGAGCTGCGTGAAGCCGAAGGGGGCGCTCTACCTCTTCCCGCGCCTCGATCCGAACGTCTTCAAGATCAAGGACGACCGGCAGCTCGTGCTCGACCTGCTGCGCCGCGAGAAGATCATGGTCGTCCAGGGGACGGGCTTCAACTGGCCCAAGGCGGACCACTTCCGGGTGGTCACGCTGCCGACCGTCGGCGATCTGACCGACGCGGTGACGAGGATCGGGAACTTCCTGGACGGCTACAGCCAGCCGTGACGCTCACGCTGGGTGGGCGCGGTGACGACTTCTGCGACCAGGCTCAACTTTAGACGGAATCTAAGCTAGGATGGCTTCCTGTCAGCGCACAGGAGGCCATCCCATGTACGAACCGATCCGCACCAAGTCGGTCCACACGATGGCCGGCCCTGCCCCCTCCGACTTCCCCCACCGCTCGCGCGAGGAGGAGCTGGACATCCAGCTCGCCGGCCACCTCGCCGCGCTGCTCGCGGTGACGGACGAGATCCGCGCGCTCGCCCCGTCCGCCGATCTGGACACGGCGGCCGAGCGGCTCGCCGAGCAGGTGGCGCGACTGCGGGACGGAGTGCCGCCCGTACGCTCCTCGGCGACCGCCGCCGACCATGAGCCGCGGCTTGCGGCACTCCACCACCGGGCGCACGCCCTCGCCGGACGCGCCCTCGTCGTCGCGGCGTCCCGCGCGGACACGGCCGCCGCGATCCTCGCCGCCGAGCGCATGGACGCCCACGCCTCCGCCGCCGACCCCCGCGAACTCGCGTCCCGCTGAGCCCCCGGGCTCCCCTCAGACGGCCCCGGTCCGCGCGCACCCACAGCGACGCGCGGACCGGGCGCCACAACCAGCGATCGGGTCGCGGGCCCGTACCGGCCGGTCGTCGTCGCGGGCCTGTACGGTGCGGGCGCCCTGATCGCCCCGCCCGAGCGCGCCGCCCTTCCGGACTTCCCGGACCCCTCGGCACAACTGGAGCGCCCGAGCCGCGCCCCCCGCGCCACCGGCAGGCCGCGGCCCTTAAGGAGCTGCGGGGCGATTCGGCAGGCCCGGGAGTATCTGGACGGCGTCGAGCTGCCGCCCGCCGCGGCCGGCTGGCTCACCGGGCTGACCGACCTCCTGGCCGCCCTGCTGGACCCCGGCTGGGGCGCCGAGGTCCTCGCCCAGGACCCGGGGGCGTACACGTGCTGTCCCGCGCCGTCCGGCAGGACATTCCCGAGGCCGGCGACACCTTCGTGCGGACGCGGTGGTGGACCCCGGCCGGCACCCGGCAGCGAACCGCCGGAGCGTCACCTGGAGCGCCAACTCACCGTGCTGCACGAGGAGTCGGACCGGCCGGCGGTGGCGCTGCGGGAGACCGAGGCGCGACGGCAGGAGTCGCACACGCGGTATCCGGAGGACCGGGGGCGCACGCGGTAGGGGCTCATCCCCCCTGCGTGGCGATGACGATCAGGATCACCACCACCGCGATCAGCAGGGCGACCTTCAGTGCCGTGGGCCACGCTCCGCCGGTCCCCTCCGCCCGCGGCGTGTCCGGGACGGGCACCGGTGTCGGCCCGTTGAACACGTCGTGTCCGGTGACCGCCGCCCGGCCGCACCAGGGGCAGGACTGCAGATGGGAGCCGTACGCGTGCAGCGGGCGGCTCTGGCAGCCGCGTACCAGGGAGCGTTCCTTGTCGAGGGCGCGCAGCCAGGCCTCCGCCGGGGGGCGGGCGGCGGGGGCCTGCACGCCGGGGCCGAAGGCGGCGCGGGCCAGGGTGAGGAGTTCGGGGGGCAGCACGGAGGGGTCGATGGTGCCGCGCGGGATGACGACGCGCTCCGGGCGGACGACGTAGGAGCAGCTGGCGGCGATGTTGTCCTTGACGGTCGACTCGGAGGCGCTGTCGTGCGGGACGCCGCCGAAGGGATGGTTGCCGGCGGTCAGCAGCTGGTAGACGAGGACGGCGAGGGCGAAGTCGTCGGTGGCGCGGGTGGCGGGGCCGCCGGCCTGGCGCTCGGGGGACGAGTAGTCGGTGGTGTGCATCAGACAGGGGAAGAGTTCCCCGGTCACCGGGTCGTTGAAGGCGATCGAGTCGCAGTCGAGGAAGGTGACGAAGCCGTTGGCGTCGACGACCACGTTGCTGCTGGAGAAGTCGCCGATGACGAGGTTGTCGTAGTGCATGCGGGCGGTCATGAAGGCTAGGTTCCAGGCGACGCCGAGCAGAAAGCGCCAGTCGGCCCGGTCGGCGAAGAGCTTGAGGCGCTGGGCGCGGGTGAACAGGCCGATCAGCTGGACGTGTTGGGGTTCGCCGAAGCGGCGCATGGCATAGCCGAGGAACTCGCCGTGGGGGCCGCGCGCGAGGGCGGTGGGCCAGGCCAGTTCGGGCGGCTGGGAGCGGTCGGTGGGGCGGGCGGCGAGCGGGGACATGGTCAGCATCCGCATCAGCCGCCGCTCCTGTTCGAGGCCCGGTGGTTCGCGGTAGAGCTTCACGACGATCCCGTCGTCGCCGACGACCGGGAAGACCGCCGCCTGGCCTCCGCCCTTCAACGGCAGTTCAGCCAGGGTGACGGGCTTGCCGTCCAGGAACACGGTGAGGCCGCTCATGGCCGCGCCCTGAGCACGGCCCGCAGCAGCGTCTTGTCGTCGGCGTTCAGGGCGGTGAGCCGGTCCGACCTCAGTAGTGTGGCCAGGCCCTCGTGGGCGTCGTCGGTCACGGGCCCGGGAGCGTCGAGGGAGCGGAACACGGCGTCCACGAAGGAGACGTTCGGGGACAGCGCGCCGCCGCCCCCGGAGCGGTTGAGCGCGGCCTGCACCAGTCCGTCGGTGGACAGCAGCACCCCGTCGATGCCTTCGTCGGACACACAGTCGGTGTGCACCCAGCGGGCCGCGTCCGGCGAGGTGAGGAAGACCGTCTCGTTGCTGTACTCGCTGACCGCCGCCGTCTGCGGCAGCAGATGGAACTGCCGCTCCCCGTCCTCCGTACCGGCGCGCAGCACGACGAAGCCGTCGCCCACGGTGAGATGGCCGAGCCAGCCCGGCGCGAGCACCACGACGGTGAGGGTGGTGGCGAAGTCCGCCGCGTCGGCGCCGGTTCTGTCCAGGAACACCTTGCTGACGTCACGGAAGGCGCCCTCGAGCAGTTCGTGCACGCTCTCGCCCGGCTGGCACTCCGCCGCCGCGGCGGCCCGTCGCGCGAAGTGCTCCGCGGCCAGCTCCACCGCGAGCCGCGACCCCTCCTCGGAGCGCGGCCTGCTGCCCGCGCCGTCCGCCACCGCGAGGACCGCGACCGACGCCGACACCTTGTACGCGCAGGCGTCCTGGCAGGGCAGTCCCTGGCGGCGGTGGCGGTAGCCCTCGACGCTCATGCCGTGGATCCGCCACGGCACCGCACGCTCGTCACCCGCGGCCATCGGTCAGGATTCCCAGGCCGGGCGCTGGGTCTTGAACTGGCTGAAGATCTTCTCGAAGACCTCGTCGCCCGCGCCCTTCTGCTCGGCGTTCGCGCTCGCGGACATCATCTGGAGCAGCTCGCGGAACGGGAATCCCTGCAGCCGGGCGTTGAACTTCGGCGCGAACGCCTGGAGGACCTGCTCGCCCATGTCGGTGATGCCGCCGACGCCTATCGCGTACAGCCGGAAGCGGCGGGCGCGCTGCTCCTCGGCGAGGACGGGGACCAGCCGGTGCCAGGAGTCGGTGAGATGACCCGTGCCGTCGGTCGGCAGCCCGTCGGTGACCAGGCAGATCTGCGGCCGGTAGTACTGGAGTCCGGAGGCGCGCAGCTCCGCCTTGCGGGCCGCGACGATGTGCATCGACAGCTCCAGCGCCTCGGTCATCAGGGTCACCCCGGCGGCGCCGAGCTGCGGCGGCTGGAAGGTGTGCGCGGGCACGAAGGGGCTCACCGGGGCGCGTGGCGGGAGGAGTTGGGGGCCGCGCCAGGCGGCGACGCCCTGGCCGCCGAAGGTGACCACGGCGACCTCGACGCTGTAGCTGAGGCTGACGTCGTCGTGCAGTTCCCGGGTCCACTCCCTGAGCGCGTTGTTGAGGGCCTGGATGGGCGCTCCCGCCATGGAGCTCGACGTGTCGAGACAGAGCACGAGCGGCAGCCGCTGCGCGTTGTTCTCGAACTCGATGTCGGCGTACTCCGCAGGCAGCGTGGGCGGGTATTCGCTGTGCATCTCTGTGTCTCCTGGTCTCAGGGCCGGGTGCCTTTGGCGTGCCGTCCGGTGGTGGGCGGGAACGCGTACAGGACGTCGGAGTTCCGCTCCCGCGCGTCGGTGACGTCGACGAGTCCGCCGGGGGCGGGCGGCGGCCGGCCGGGCTCCGCCCACACCGCCCGGTACAGCACGCGGTCCAGCTCGACATAGCCCTGGGGGTGCAGTTCGGTGCGCACGACGGCGGACCTGGCGGGTCCCGGTACGTTGCCGACCCGACGTCCGTAGCGGGGTGCCGGCGTGACCCTCAGGCGGGTGGTGGCCTCGTCGGCGGTACGGGGGTGCGCGGCGGCGGACGGTACGGCCCCGACGCCCGGTGCGGCGAGGGCACGGCGGGAGAGGGTGCCCACCGCCCGGGAGGATCGCCGGATCAGGAACAGCAGAGCGGTGAGCAGGAGGACGAGCAGGCCGCAGAGGACGGCAAGGACCTGGGTGGTGGTGTCCATGCCCGTGCCCGGGGAGGAACCGTCGCCGGGCTTCGACGTGGACTCCTTGTGGGAGGGGGCCTTCGAGGTGGGCGGTGTGGAGGGGCCGATCCTGAACGTGTGGTCCGAGAGGTTCGCGGCCTTCCGCTGACTGATCAGCTCACTGCCGACCAGTTCGGGCTGCTTTCCCTTGGTGGGCGCGATCAGGCCGCACAGGTTCCTCGCGTCATGCCGATCGCAGGCGCCGAGGCCGTCCAGCCACTTCTGCACCTCCGGGTCCGTCAGCCGGTCGATCTTGGCGTCCGGGGCCACGAGACGGCCGCCCGCCAGCGCGAGCAGCACCGTTCCGCCCTCGCCGGTGTGCGCGCCCGCGGGCACCCGGACCACGAGTTGGTCGCGGGTGGCCAGTTCCCGCTCTATGGCCTTGAGGTCCTTCGCCTTGCTGTCGAGCGGCAGCGCCTGATCCAGGGTGATCTCGACGGGCCCGGCATCGATCAGTCCGGACCAGCACCGAAGCCGCTGCGCGAGCTGCCCGTCGCATGTCCTGGCCGACGCCGCCCCGGCCGGAACGAACGCGCTCAGCAGTCCCAAAAGCGCGATGACATACAGCGAACGCCGCATGGACGACCCCCCGTGGCCCAAAGGCACACCACCGTGGCCTGGAAAGGCACTCGCCCATAGTGGGGGCAACCGGCGTGTGCCCGGAAGGGGTTGGGGCACATAACGGGTTTCACTTCTACAACTTGAATACCTGATGGCAGCGGGTGAACATCTGCCGCGCCCGTTCCACCCAATCACTGGCCAGAGCATCGAAATCCGCCTGCGTCATCCGGCAGGTCAGCGGAAGGTCGCACACTCCTGCGAGACAAGGGCGCGGACCTCGTACGTCCCACACGGACAACATAGGGTTCAGCTGTTCGGTATTCCACGCGTTCGATGCCGCCGCGGCGACGGCCAGTTGGTCCTGACGCAGAAAGTGGCCGTCGGTCGCGAAGGCGACAAGGAGCCTTTTGGTGGTCATGAAGCGCACGGTGACCATCCGCCCCGTTTCCTCGAGATCGAATTGCATGGAAACGGAAACGGTGTCGGTCACGGTGTGGTAATTCCGTCTGCCCACCCAGTTCTGCACCAACTGCCGCCAGTGTGTGCCCATTTCGAGGATGTCGTGGCTCCGGCCGGGAAGGGACTCAGGCGTCGCCACGGCCCACCGCCTCGGCGACCATCGCGTCGGTCAGCCCGGCGTCCAGCAGCGCCTGGGCGTGCAGCAGCAGACAGGACGGGACGGACTCACTGGTGCCCTCCTTGCGACGGTTCGCCAGCTCGTGGGTGCGCACCTTGATGCTGTGGGCCACGGTCGGCGGCGGCCAGGACGCCGGTTTCGGCGTCTGCTCCAGCAGGCCGGCGAGCAGCCCGTCCAGCGGGGGCCGGTCCTCGGGCCGCTTGGCCAGGCAGCGCGCGATCAGCTCCCTGAGGGACGCCGGTACGCCGTCGAGTTCGGGCTCGGCGAGCACGACCCGGTAACGCACCGCCTCCCCGCTGCCGTGCGGCGGGCGGCCCGTCAGCGCGTACACCAGTACGCCGCCGAGGGAGAAGACGTCGCTCGGCGGACCCACCGGGGCTCCCTTGATCTGCTCGGGCGACATGAAGGGCGGGGTGCCGACGACGACGCCGATCTGGGTGAGGCCGGGGGCGCCGTCGACGCGGGAGATCCCGAAGTCGATGACGCGCGGCCCGTCGGAGGCGAGGAGCACGTTCGCCGGTTTCAGGTCGCGGTGCACGACGTGCGCGGCGTGGATGGCCCCCAGCGCCTCGACGAGGCCCGCGCCGAGCTGTCGTACCTGTGGTTCGGGCAGCGGCCCGTCGGTGCTGACGGCCTCGGCGAGCGAGGGTCCGGGTACGTACATCGTGGCCAGCCACGGCAGTTCGGCCTCGGTGTCGGCGTCGACGACGGCCGCGGTGTACGCGCCGCTCACCACCCGTGCCGCCGCGACCTCGCGGGTGAAGCGCTCCCGGAACTCCGCCTCCGCCGCCAGCTCGGGCCGCACCACCTTGACCGCGACCTCGCGCCCGGCAGGCGAGCGGCCGAGATACACCCACCCCATCCCGCCGGAGCCGAGCCGCCCCACGATGCGGTACGGCCCTATCTTCAGGGGATCGCTGACCGGTGTGCGCACCCCGCTCACCTCGTTCCGGGGTCGTTTCGGGGTTCGTTGCAGGATGTCCCGAGTGTCCCGCGAATTCCCGTCCCGGGCAGAGGTGATGCCAGAAATGGGGGCCGGGATTACGTTCGACGCGCCGCGCCACGCGCGAAGGCCGGGGCCCCGTACACCGTTGTACGGGGCCCCGGCCTTCCCGGGCTGCCATCACCGCGGCCGGTCCTGACGACGTCGCAGGTCAGGGCAAGTCCGACCGGCCGCGGAGCTTACGGAGTGGGTCTAGCCCAGGCGCTGCACCAGCGCGCGGTACTCGTCCCACAGCTCCTTCGGCGTGTGGTCGCCGAAGGTGTTGAGGTGCTCGGGGATCAGCCCGGCCTCCTCGCGCCACACGTCCTTGTCGACGGTGAGCAGGAAGTCGAGGTCGGACTCGGACAGTTCGAGACCGTCGGTGTCCAGGGCCTCCCGGGTCGGCAGGATGCCGATCGGCGTCTCGACGCCCTCGGCCTTGCCCTCCAGCCGCTCCACGATCCACTTCAGGACACGGCTGTTCTCGCCGAAGCCCGGCCACACGAACTTGCCCGCGTCGTTCTTGCGGAACCAGTTCACGTAGTAGATCTTCGGGAGCTTCTCCTGGTCCTTGTCCTTGGCCACGTCGACCCAGTGGCCCATGTAGTCGCCCATGTTGTAGCCGCAGAACGGCAGCATGGCGAAGGGGTCACGGCGCAGCTCGCCGACCTTGCCCTCGGCGGCGGCGGTCTTCTCGGAGGCCACGTTCGCGCCGAGGAAGACGCCGTGGTTCCAGTCGAAGGACTCCGTCACCAGCGGGACCGCGGTGGCACGGCGGCCACCGAAGAGGATCGCCGAGATCGGCACGCCCTTGGGGTCCTCCCACTCGGGCGCGATGATCGGGCACTGCGCGGCGGGGACGGTGAAGCGGGCGTTGGGGTGGGCGGCCGGGGTGCCGGACTCGGGGGTCCAGTCGTTGCCCTTCCAGTCGGTGAGGTGGGCGGGCGTCTCCTCGGTCATCCCCTCCCACCAGATGTCGTTGTCGTCGGTGAGCGCGACGTTCGTGAAGACGGAGTTGCCCCACAGCGTCTTCATCGCGTTGGCGTTGGTGTGCTCACCGGTGCCGGGCGCGACGCCGAAGAAACCGGCCTCGGGGTTGATCGCGTACAGCTGGCCGTCCTCGCCGAACCGCATCCAGGCGATGTCGTCACCGATCGTCTCGACCGTCCAGCCGGAGATCGTGGGCTCCAGCATGGCGAGGTTGGTCTTGCCGCAGGCGCTCGGGAAGGCGGCGGCGACGTACTTCGACTCGCCGTGCGGCGGGGTCAGCTTGAGGATGAGCATGTGCTCGGCGAGCCAGCCCTCGTCGCGCGCCATGACGGACGCTATGCGCAGGGCGTAGCACTTCTTGCCGAGCAGCGCGTTGCCGCCGTAGCCGGAGCCGTACGACCAGATCTCGCGGGACTCCGGGAAGTGCGAGATGTACTTCGTGGAGTTGCACGGCCACGGCACGTCCGCCTCGCCCTCGGCCAGCGGCGCTCCGAGCGTGTGCACGGCACGCACGAAGAAGCCGTCGGTACCGAGCTCGTCGAGGACCGGCTGCCCCATGCGCGTCATGGTGCGCATGGACACGGCGACGTAGGCGGAGTCGGTGATCTCGACGCCGATCGCGGAGAGGTCCGAGCCGAGGGGGCCCATGCAGAACGGGACGACGTACATCGTCCGGCCCTTCATCGAGCCACGGAAGACGCCCTGCTCACCGGCGAAGATCTCACGCATCTCCGCGGGGGCCTTCCAGTGGTTGGTCGGACCGGCGTCCTCTTCCTTCTCGGAACAGATGAACGTCCGGTCCTCGACCCGCGCGACATCGGTCGGGTCGGAGGCGGCGTAGTACGAGTTGGGGCGCTTGATCGGATCGAGCTTCTTGAAGGTGCCCTTGCGGACGAGCTCCTCGCTCAGTCGCTCGTATTCGGCCTCGGATCCGTCACACCAGACCACGCTGTCCGGCTGCGTCAGTTCGGCGATCTCGTTGACCCACGAGATCAGATCCTTGTGCTGGGTGGGGACGGTGGAGGGAGCCGCGATGTCGCGCGCCACGATTGCTCCTAGATGAGGGGTTTTTTTGTTGAGGCCCCGTGGGGGCTGCGACCCGGATGCTTCACGTGGTCAATCTCTGGCGCTCATCCGGTGCCGACCGCACTCATATGATCATCCGACGCAACCGCGCATATGTCCAGAGGACCTCACACCTGAGCGGAGTGAGCATCACCACTCGCCGGAAGGTTTCCCTCCGCACACTCGGGGTTCATCCCGGGTACCCCCCGGGGAGCCCCCTCATCCGCGTGAGATCATGGCCACTCTTGACCGTTGATTACGCGGCATTGATACGTAAGTTACGGGTCCGTAGGTACGATTCGGCGTATGACTGCGCCCGTTCCCGACGCGCCCACTGACTCGCCGGACGCCGGCCATGGTTCCGTTGCGCTCTCCCTCCCAGACCAGGTCAAGCCCAAGCTCCGCGGCTGGCTGCATCTCGGAATGTTCCCGGCCGCGCTCATCTCCGGCCTGGCGCTCACCGCCCTCGCGGACTCCTCCCGCGGGCGTATCGCCTGCGGGATCTTCGCCCTGACGGCCTGCCTCCTGTTCGGGGTCAGCGCCCTCTACCACCGGGGCAACTGGAGCCCGCGCATGGACGGCGTGCTGCGCAGACTGGACCACGCCAACATCTTCCTGATCATCGCGGGCACGTACACGCCCCTGACGATGCTGCTGCTGCCGGCCGCCAAGGGGCAGTGGCTCCTGTGGGGCATCTGGGGCGCCGCGGCGGCCGGGATCACCTTCCGGGTGTTCTGGGTCGGCGCCCCGCGCTGGCTCTACACCCCCTGCTACATCGCGATGGGCTGGGCGGCGGTCTTCTTCCTGCCGGACTTCATGCGGGCGGGCGGCGTCGCCGTCCTGGTCCTGGTCATCGTCGGCGGTCTGCTCTACAGCGCGGGCGGGGTGATCTACGGGATCAAGCGCCCGAACCCGTCACCGCGCTGGTTCGGCTTCCACGAGGTCTTCCACTCCCTCACCCTCGCGGCGTTCGCCGTCCACTACGTCGGCATCTCGCTGGTGGCCTACCAGCACGGATGACCCTCCGACCACCCACTTCCCAGGGCCGCGGCTGCCGAGCCGCGGCCCTTCGCGTTGCCCTGACAGCCCCACGCATTGACAGTCACCATCTTTTGAGAGCTACTCTCATTTTTATGCCGACTCTCACTCACGATGCCGCGGCACGCGACCCGCGCCGCTGGTGGGCCCTCGGGGCCCTGGTCGCGAGCATGCTCGTGCTCGGTTTCGACCTGACGATCCTCAATGTGGCGCTGCCGACGATGGCTCGTGACCTGGGCGCGTCCACGGGCGAGCAACAGTGGGTGGCGGACGCGTACGTCGTCGTCTTCGCCTCGCTGATGCTCCCGGCGGGCCTGCTCGGCGACCGCTTCGGACGGCGCCGGATGCTCATCACCGGCCTCGCGGTCTTCCTGGCCGGTTCACTGGTCGGCGCCCTCGTCGACGACGTCACCCCGGTGATCGTCGCCCGCGCGCTGATGGGGGTCGGCGGCGCGCTCGTGATGCCGCTCTCGATGGCCGTCCTGCCCTCGCTGTTCGGCCCGGACGAGCGGACCAAGGCCGTCGGCGCGGTCTCCACGGCCTCCGCACTCGGCCTGCCGCTCGGCCCGATCGTCGGCGGCTGGCTGCTGGACCACTTCTGGTGGGGCTCGGTCTTCCTGGTCAACGTGCCGATGGCCGCGATCGGCATCACCGCCTGCGCCTTCCTGCTCCCCGAGACCCGGGACCCCGCCTCGCCCAAGGTCGACGCCGTATCCACCGCGCTCACCGCCGCCGGGCTCAGCATCCTTATCTACGCGATCATCGAGGCCCCGCACCGCGGCTGGGGCGACCCGCTGATCCTCGGCTTCCTGGCGACCTCACTCGTCCTGGTCGCCCTGCTCGTCGTACGCGAACGCCGCAGCGCCCGCCCGATGCTGGACCTCTCGCTCCTCGCGCAGCGCGGCTTCCTGCTCAACACGCTCGCCGCGACCCTCGTGATGTTCGTGCTGTCCGGGCTGATGTTCGTGCTGCCGCAGTATCTCCAGGCGGTGCTCGGGCACGACGCGTTCGCCACCGGGGTGCGGATGCTGCCGATGATGGGCGGCCTGCTGGTCGCCTCGCGAGGCGCGCAGCCGCTGCTGGCGAGGTTCGGGGCGCGGGCGGTGATCAGCGCGGGCCTGGTCGCCCTCGCCTTCGCCGCGATCCTCGGCAGCCGTACGAGCGTCGCCGATGGCTACGGCTTCACCGCCCTGTGGCTGTCCATCGCCGGGCTCGGCTTCGGCTTCGCCGTGGTCCCCGCGATGTCCGCCGCCCTCGGCGCGCTGCCCCGGGACCGGGCCGGGAGCGGCTCCGGGCTGCTGATGACCGTGCGCCAGGTGGGCAGCGCGATCGGCATCGCCCTGCTCGGCTCGCTCCTCGCGAGCGCCTACAGCGACCGTCTCGACACCTCCGGCCTGCCGCGCGCTGCCGCGGCCACCGCCACCGACTCGGTGGTAGGCGCCCATGTGGTCGCGGCACAGTTGAGCGACCGCGCCCTCGCCGCCTCAGCGAACGCCTCATACCTCCACGGCATGGACCTGGTCCTGCTGGTCAGCGGGATCGCCGCCCTGGTCACCGCGCTGCTGGCGGCGGCGCTGCTGCCGAGCGCGCAGCCGGCCGGCCCCGCGCCCAGGCAGGACACCGACATGGCCCCCGCCCCCGCGGATGCCGGACAATGAGCACCATGGCCGCCACCGCACACAGCTCCACTCCCGCCGCGGGGCCCCAGCCGGGGCTGCGCGAGCGGAAGAAGATGAAGACCCGCATCGCGATCCGCGACGCGACGTACCGGCTGATCCAGGAGCAGGGGTACGACGCGACGACCATCGAGCAGATCGCGGAGGCGGCCGAGGTCTCCCCGTCCACGGTGTTCCGTTACTTCCCCACCAAGGAGGACATCGTCCTGACGGACGAGTACGACCCGCTCATGGAACGGGAGCTGTGCGAGCGGCCCGCGGACGAGCCCTGGATGGAGTCCCTGCGGTACGCGGTGCGGAAGGCCATCGGCATCACGGCGGTCGAGGAGCCCGATGTCACCCGGCTGCGCACCCGGCTGATGGTCGACGTGCCCGCCATCCGCTCCCGGATGATGGAGAGCATGTCGGTGACCGGCCGGATGCTGTGCCGCGTCATCGGGGAACGCACCGGCCGGGACCCGGACGGCCTCGAAGTGCGCGTCTACGCGATGTCGCTGATCGGCGGCCTGTTGGAGACCTCCCTGTACTGGGCCGAGAACGGTCACCAGGACGATCTCGCCGACCTCGTCGACCGCTCCCTGGACGTCCTGGAGAACGGCCTGGAGCTCAAAAAGCCGGAGGCCGCCGAGGCGCCCCCCGTGACATCCTGACCCGGTGAACGGTCCGGAGATCCACATCGAATTCGCCCCAGAACTGGGGCTGTTCGTCCCGCACGGCCGCCGCATGGATGCCACCCCGGTGCGCACCGACGGCTCCTCCACGCTCGGCCATGTCGTCGAATCGCTCGGGGTTCCGCTCACGGAGGTCGGCGCCCTGGTCGTGGACGGCCGGGAGGTGGCCTTCTCGCACATCCCGGCGGCCGGCGAGTCGGTGGAGGTACGCGCGGTCGAGCGCCCGCAGCGGGTCCCCGGCGCCCCGCTCCGCTTCCTCCTCGACGTCCACCTCGGCACCCTCGCCCGCCGTCTGCGCCTCCTCGGCGTCGACACGGCGTACGAGTCGACCGACATCGGCGACCCGGCCCTCGCCGCCCGTTCGGCGGCCGAGCGGCGCGTGATGCTCAGCCGCGACCGGGGGCTGCTGCGCCGCCGCGAACTGTGGGCGGGCGCGTTCGTCTACAGCACCCGCCCCGACGACCAACTCCGCGACGTGCTCGGCCGGTTCGCACCCGAGCTGAAGCCCTGGACGCGCTGCACGGCGTGCAACGGCCTGCTCAAGGAGGCCGCCAAGGAGCAGGTCGCGAACCAGCTGGAGGGCGGGACACACCGGTCGTACGACGTCTTCGCGCAGTGCGTGGAGTGCGGGCGTGCCTACTGGAAGGGCGCGCACCATGACCGCCTGGAGGCCATCGTGGAGCGCGCCCTCGCCGAGTTCGGCGGCTAACGCCGTATCAGGTCCTTCGCACCACAGGCCAGCCCGTCCTTGTTCGGGTCGAGGCCCAGCGGATCGTCCTTCCCGTTGACCTTCAGGCGGCCGTAGTCGTTCTTCTTGAGCCACGCGCAGCGGGAGGCCGTGGTCTTCTTCACACCGTCCGGGAAGACCGTCGGTACGCAGACGTTGATCGTCCCGTAGTGGCGGTCGCAGCCGGAGATCGTGGTGCTCACCTTCTGCGAGGCCCGCTTCTTGCCCGCCTTCGTGACCGTCCCGTCCAGGGAGTCGGCGAAGGAGTGGACGTGGGCCGAGGCGGTGTCCGTGGCGAGCGCGGCCGGGCCCTGGAGGTGCACCCACTTGGCGACCGAGGGCACCCCGTTGGCGTCGACGGCGAAGAGCATGTACCAGCCGGGCGGCGCCATGTCGGGGTTGCTCGTCACGTTCAGGTCGACGTTGTCGCCGTCGACGGACAGCGGCAGGTCGACGAACCGCTGGTTGGGGTCCGAGGAGTGCGTCACCGCGGCCGGGCGGATCAGCTCGGCCTTGACGATGGGCCGGTCGACGGTGATCCGCTGCGTGTCGCCGTACACCCACTCGTCGTCGATCACCGAAGTGATCGTCGGGCGGGTGCCCTTGAGGAGGTAGGGCGGGGTGTAGATGGACACGTTGTGGTTCCAGGTGCCGTTGCCCGGGTTGTCGCCGGTGGCCATCACCCGGCCGTCGGGCAGCAGGAACGCGGAGGAGTGGTAGCCGCGGGCCTGCGGGTCGGCGGCCACCGGATCGAAGGTCGTCGTCGCCGGGTCGAAGATCGACGCCTCGTAGACGGGGTTGGCGCGGTTGTGCAGGCCGCCGCCCGTCTCCAGGACCTTGCCGTCGGGCAGCAGGACGGTGGAGACGTACATCTTGCCCTGGTTGCCGGTCTCGGCCACCTTGCCGTTGCCGAGGTCGACCGTGCCCTGCGGGATCTGCGGGCCCACGGTGTACGCCGGGTTGGCGGCCTTGAGGTCGATGATGTCGGTGAGCCGGCTCGCGTCGGGGTTGGAGTCGATGTTGCCGCCGCCGACCGTGAGGACCTTCTGGTCCTGGGCCGGGGGCAGCAGCACACTCGCGGACTGGTCGCGTTCGTCCTTGTTCTGGAGACCGGAGATCGCGGTGGTGGTGCTCGCGTCGTAGTCGTAGATCGCCGAGCCCGTGCCCGGAGTGCCGTTGCCGAAGACATGACTGCCCGAGTAGAAGAGGCGGCCGTCCTGCATCAGGATCATCGACGGGTACAGACCCCAGAACGACCAGGTCTGATTGACCTTCCACAACGGCAGCCACTGCTGCTCCGCGGCCGACCAGCGCTCGGCGGTCACCGAACCGGACGAGTCCTCGCGCAGCCCGCCGAACGAGATGATGTCACCGTTGCCGAGCTCGGTGGCGGACGGATACCAGTGGCCGTCGTTCAGGTCGTTCGTCCTGCTGTACGTCTCGGTGACCGGGTCGAAGAGGTACGAGTCCTTGTAGCCCTCGTACCCGTGTCCGCCCGCGACCGGGAACGCCTTGTTGCCGCTCATCACCAGTACGCGCCCGTCGGCGAGCTGGACGTGCCCGGCGCAGAACATGTCCTTCGGCGTGGGGATCACCTTGTACGTGCCGTTCACCGGATCGTAGACCGCGCTGGTGAACGTGCCCGCGTTGAAGTTCTCCTCGCTGTTCCCGGAGCCCGCGATCAGCAGCACCTTGCCGTTGTTGAGGACGACGGAGTGCATGGATCGGACGGGGTTCTGGGTGGGCAGGACCGTCCACCTGCCGTTGGCGCACTCCTCGGCGGTGCCGGTGCAGGTGGCGGGCGGAATGGGATCGGAGACCTGTTCCATCGTGTAGTCGTCGGTGGTGGCGGAGCCCGTGCCGTACACCGAGACACCCCAGGTGATGCGGTCGGTGCCCGCCGGGACGGCCGGGGTGCGGACCGTCGCCTGAGTCCAACCGCCCGCCATGTCCAGCGTCTTGAGGTCGGTCCAGTACTGCCAGCCCGCGGTCGTGTCGTGCCGGAAGAGGGTGATCGCGGCGTCGGGGGTCGTCGTCTTGTACCAGAGCCCGAGGTCGTACTGCTTGCCCGCGGTGACCACCGGCGCGCAGTCGGTGGACTCGGTGATCAGCGCCTTGCGGTCGCCGGAGACCCGGCGGGTCACGGTGACCTTCATGGCCTTGGAGCCGGAGTGGGAGTCGGCGACGGTCGCGAAGCCGAAGTCGTTGTCGCCCCAGCCGGACTTCTCCCAGCAGTACGGCATGCCGTCCGTGCCGTCGGTCTCGAAGCCCGGGTTCTTGACGAGGTTGGCCGCGGCAGCCGGCTGCGGCGCGACGAACAGCAGCCCGGCGGCGAGGCCCGCCACGGCCAGGAGCGAGGTTCTGCGCCTCGGTCGCAGCAGATGTCTCACGCGGCTCTCCTTGCTGTACGGCTCCCGCGCCCGGACTCGCTGCCGCGGCGCGGCAGATAGACCAGTGCTTCGGTCCCGGCGAAGCGCAGGACGAAGGTCGTCACCAGGGCCAGTGCGGTGGCCGACAGGGCGCCCATCCCGAAGTGGTCGACGAAGAGCGCGATCAGCGGGATGCGCAGCACCAGATCGGCGTTGGCGAGCAGCGCGAACCGGCCCACGCGGTCCCACCAGTTGCGGTGCCCGCGCCGCTCGCGGAAGAGCAGGTGCTCGATGAGCAGGAAGTTCCAGGCGACCCCGAACTGGTTGGCGAGGATCTCGGCCGGTACGTAGTGCAAGCCGACGGCGGTGAGCGCGTACAGGCCGAGCAGGTTCGGCAGGAAGCCGGTGGCGCCGATCAGGCCGAAGACCACCATCCGCGCGACCGGCGAGGCGGTGCGCAGCCCGATGAGATGGCGCAGGAACCGGAAGCCCTCCTGCGCCGTCGACTTGGACTCGCCCGCGAACCGGTCCTGGAAGACGAAGGGCACCTCGGTGACCCGGCGGGGGCGGCTGCGCACGGCGAGTTCGAGGAGGATCTTGTAGCCGAGCGGCTGGAGCACCTCCGCGGTGACGGCGCTGCGGCGGATCGCGAAGAACCCGCTCATCGGGTCGCTGATGCCGCGCAGCCTGCGCGGGAAGAGCGTCTTGGTCAGCCAGGTCGCACCGCGCGAGACGGCGATGCGGTAGCCGCCCGCGAGGCCCGCGCGGCTGCCGCCCTTGATGTACCGGCTGGCGACGACGAGCCCGGCGGCGGACCGCTCCCCCGCGGCCAGCAACTCCGGGACCAGAGACGGCGGATGCTGCAAGTCGCCGTCCATCACGACGATCCAGTCGGAACTGGCCGCCTTCAGTCCCTCGACGACCGCGCCGCCGAGCCCGCCCACGGGCTCGTCGCGGTGCAGCACGGTGACGGGGAAGGGGCAGTCCTGCGCCGCCTGGAAGATCACCTCGGGGGTGTCGTCGGTGGAGTCGTCCACGAAGACGACCTCGCAGGGCAGCCGGGCCGGCACCGACTCGGTGATCCGGCGCAGCAACTCGCGGATGTTCGCCGACTCGTTGAAGGTCGGTACGACGAGGGTGACGGCGCCGGGCTCGGGAATCTCGGCGGCGGCCACGGCTACGGCCGGGTCGCCGAGCTCATCGGGGACTGTGGACTCGTAGCTCATCGGGGGCCTCCCGCCGTCTGGATCTGCCTGATTTCGATGCGGTCCTCGCCCTTGCCGAAGGTGGCGACCGGCGTCGAGTGCTCCATCGCGGCCTTCACGTTGGGCAGGTCGACCGCGTCGCGCCGCACTGTCGGGGAGGCGACCACGTAGTCGAGGTCGCGCCAGCCGCGCGGCATCGTCTTGGTCACCGCGGGGTCGAGGTCCGCCTTGTAGAACCAGATGACGCCGAGGCCGGGCTTGTAGCCGTCGTGCACGAGGTCGAGCCAGAGGGCGTCGTCGACGAGGACCCTGGTGTCTCCCGGGTCCTTCACCTCGGTCTTGAGCCACGAGGAGGCCGCCCGGTAGGGGGCGTTGGCGTCGGCGGTCACGGCGGTGTGGTCACCGTCGTACCAGCGCGGCACGACGTAGGCGCCGGCGGCCACCACGAGCACGGCCGCAAGGCCCCGGCGCCCCCACGTGACGTATGTCTTCTCCTCACCGCTGTGCCAGCGGCGCAGTACCGCGTGGGCGACGCTCGCGGTGCCTCCGGCGAGGACCAGGGCGAGGAAGGGCAGGGCCTGGATGACGTACATCGCGGGCAGGTAGCCGCTCGGGCGCAGGGCCACCAGGGCGAGGATCGCCACGGTGAGCGCGGGCCCCGCGAGGGCGCGCGCGGTCACCGACCAGCGCCAGGTGACAAGGAGCAGCAGGGCTCCGGCGAGGCCGCCGAGGGGCAGCACACGGTCGTAGTACAGCCAGGACTGCAGGACGCCGTACGAGCCGGTGCCCTGGTCGAGGATGAAGCCGGAGCCGGGGCGGCTCATCTGGTAGGTGATGCCGTCCCAGAGTGAGACATGGCCCGAGCCCGGGAACAACTCGCCCTTCAGCAGGGCGAAGAGCGGATAGGCCAGGCCGATCAGCACGCACGCCGTGATGGCTCCGGTGAGCGCGAACTTCCGGGTGTCGCGGTGACCGTGGCGCCACATGGTGACCAGCAGCGCGGGCAGGATGACGAGCATCGTCTCCTTGGTGAGCACGGCGGCGGCGGCCGCGATGCCCGCCCCGAAGTGGTGCCACAGGTGGCGGCTCGGGGACGCGGCGAGGCAGAACGCCAGCAGCGTCCACATCACCGCGATGTTGTCGAGGAAGATCTCCCGCTGGAGGACGACCGACAGGGGGGAGAGCCCGAAGAGCACCATCGCGAGCCCGGCCGCCCACCGCGGCAGCGAGAGGCGGCGCGCGAGGACGTAGACGAGGACCGCGCTGATCGCGCTGACCAGCAGCATCGCGACCCGCATCGAGCCGACGGTCATCAGCGACGGGCTGATGTGGGCCGGGATCCAGGTTAGCGCGGCTATCTGGATCCAGCCGAGCGGCGGATGGTCGTACCAGTACGTGTAGTGGGCCAGGCCCTTGCCCTGCTGGACGGCCCAGGCCTGGGCGAGGTAGGTGCCCTCGTCGTCGCTGAGGGTGGGGAAGTCGGCGATGTTCCAGCCCTGGACGACGAGGATCGCCACGAGCAGCGCCGCGCACAGGATCAGATCGCCGCGCGAGCCGCGAAAGCGCGGGGCCGGGAAGGAGTTGGGGACGATTTTGGACGCAGCGGGCCGCTGCGCGGGGACCGTGGGTGTGGTCGCCGCGTCAAGAGTGGAGGTCACGCAGGAACGTCCTCTCGGATCACTTCGGTGAGATGCGCACCGACATGACTGGTCAACTCCCAGTCGTTGCGCCCCTGTTGCTCGCGCCAGACAGCACGCACGGCGGCGCCCGCGAGCAGCACCTGGTAGAAGGGACCGCCGACGACGAGCTTCAGGTAGTGGATGAAGCGGACTCGAAGCCCGTACTGCTTGCCGAAGTCGTGCAGTCCGACCAGCTCGAAGACGAAGGTGACGAGGGCGGTCACCGCCGGCAGGAAGGTGATGAAGGCGATGCCGACGGGCACGTCGAGGAAGAGCGCGATCGCCACGTTGAGCGGGATGATCACGCCGGAGACCGCCTGGAGATACGGCGTCATCAGCGTGTAGCGGGCGAGCAGCCGCTGTCCGAAGCCCGGGAGTTGCTTCCAGTCCTTCTTCCGGTAGACCTGCAGGAAGCCCTGGTTCCACCGGGTGCGCTGCTTCATCAGCGACATCAGCGAGCCGGGCGTCTCCTCCTTGGTCACCATGTCGGAGTCGTAGGCGACGACGACCTTCTTGCCGACGCTGGAGAGCCGTACGCCCAGGTCGCAGTCCTCGGCGAGGCAGTCGGGGTCCCAGCCTTCGGCTTCTCGCAGGACCTTCGTCCGTACGAAGACGGTGTTGCCGCCGAGCGGGATGAACCCTTTCTGCGCGTGCAGATGGAGCCGCGAGCGGAACCAGAAGAAGTACTCGAGGCAGTTGCGCAGGCTGTACCAGCTGGAGTGGAAGTTGATGAGCTGGACGCCGCCCTGGACGACGTCCGCGTCCGTGGTGCGGAACGCGTGGTCGACGTGGGCGAGCAGCTCCGGGTGGACCTGGTCCTCGGCGTCGAAGACCCCGACCACCTCGCCGCGGCAGTGCGGCAGGGCCGTGTTCATGGCCTTCGGCTTGTTCTTCTTGTCGTGGTGGTCGACGACGACGCGGACGCGCGGGTCACGCGCCTCGGCGCTGCGGGCCACCTCGGTGGTCTCAGGGTCGTCGTGGCCGACGATCACGATGATCTCGAAGTCGGCGTGAGTGGACTTCAGCAGCCGCTGGATGGTGTGGTCGAGCACGGCCTGCTCGTGCCGCGCGGGCAGCAGCAGCGAGAAGGACAGGCTCTCACCGCCGTCCGGGCTGCTGAACCGGGTGGAGGCCAGCACCTCGGGCGTACGCCACGCGTGCATCTGCCACCACAATGTGAAAGCTGCCATCCAGAACAAGGCCAGTGAAACGGCAGCGATGAAGACAGACGTGAGCAACAGATCCCCCCAGATCCCCAAAAGCCCCCACTCGCGACAATGAGTTACATCTGTCGCGTTACCGTGCAGAGACTATGGGCGATCTGTGAAGCGCACAGATTCTTCTGGTGAAGACCGTGTTTCAACACACTCGGTCGGCTAACTGAACAATCCGAACTCCAGGGGCGTTTGGACCGGTTGGCGGTCAGCTGTTTCGGCCGCTCAGCGCCGTGCGGAGGCGCTCAGGATCGGTCGTCGGCGCGTCGCAGGTGAAGTTACGGCAGACGTACGCGGCCGGTGCTCCCTCGACCAGAGGTCGGCCGGAAAGCAGCGGCAGTTCGTCACTCTCCGGAACCCCCACCGCGACCACGGCGCCGGGCGCGGTCCCCAGAAGTGCCGTACGGTGCAGGGCCTTTGTGGCCGCGTCGTCGGCCGGTCCCACGATCGCGACCTCGCGCGGCCCGTCGAGCAGCGCCTCTGCCACCGCCAGGCCCCAGCCGATGAAGCGGGGGACGCGCGGACCGAGTGCCTTCACCACGCCCAACGCCCGTTCGGCGGCGGTGCGGTGGGACTCTGTGCCGGTCTGGGCCGCGTACGACAGCAGTGCGCCGGCCGCCGCGCTCCAGCCGGAGGGCGTGGCGTTGTCGGTGGGATCCTGCGGGCGCCGGATCAGCTGCTCGGCGTCGGCGGCCGTGTCGTACAGCGCCCCGGACTCGGCGTCCGTGAACTGTGCGAGGACATGGTCGAGCAGGAACCCGGCGAATTCCAGCCAGACCCCTTCCCCGGTGACGGACGCCAGCGCCAGGAAGCCCTCGGCGACATCCGCGTAGTCCTCCAACACCCCCGCGTTCGCCCCGGCTTGACCGCTCTTGCTGGTACGGGCCAGACGCGCATGCTCGTCCATGTGCAGGCGTACGAGGAGGTCGGCGGCGCCGATCGCGGCGTCCACGAGGTCGGGGCGCTCGAAGTAGGCGCCGGTCTCCGCGAGGGCGGCCACGGCGAGCCCGTTCCAGGCGGCGACCACCTTGTCGTCACGGCCGGGGGCGGGGCGCTCGGCGCGCGCGGCGAGCAGCCTGGTACGGATGTCGTTGATCTTGTCGGCGTCGGACACGCCTTCGTGCTGCGGGAGCTGAAGGACCGAGGCGCCCTCCTCGAAGGTGCCCTCCTCGCTCACCCCGAAGTGCTGGGCGGCCAGTTCGGCGTCGTCGCCCAGGACCTCGCGCAGCTGCTCGGGCGTCCACACGTAGTACGCGCCCTCGACATGCCGTCCGGTTCCGTCGTCGCTGTCGGCGTCGAGGGCGGAGGCGAACCCACCTTCCTGGGTGCGCAGTTCACGCACCATGAAGTCGGCGGTCTCGAGGGCGACGCGGCGGGCGAGCTCCGAGCCGGTGGCACGCCAGAGGTGGGCGTAGACCCGGCACAGCAGGGCGTTGTCGTAGAGCATCTTCTCGAAGTGGGGCACGACCCACTCGCGGTCGACGGAGTACCGGGCGAACCCACCGCCGAGCTGGTCGTAGATGCCGCCGCGCGCCATGCGCTCGCAGGTGTCGGCGGCCATCTGGAGGGCGCCCTCGGCGCCGGTGCGCGCGTGGTGCCGCAGCAGGAACTCGATCACCATGGACGGCGGGAACTTGGGCGCGCCGCCGAATCCGCCGCGCGCGGCGTCGTAGTCCCGGGTGAGCGCGAGCAGCGCCCCGGCCAGCTCCTCCTCGCCGGGAACCTGGTCGTCGCCGAAACTCATCTCCCGCCCGGCGAGGTCCCGCACGATCTTCCCCGCGACCTCGGCGACCTCGTCCCGCCGGTCGGTCCATGCGCTGTGCACGCCCTCCAGGACCTGCCGGAAGGAGGGCATTCCGTGACGGGGCGCGGGCGGGAAGTAGGTGCCGAAGTAGAAGGGCTCGGCGTCCGGGGTGAGGAAGACGGTCATGGGCCAGCCGCCCTGCCCGGTCGCCGCCTGCACGGCCTCCATGTAGACGGCGTCGACGTCGGGCCGCTCCTCGCGGTCGACCTTGATGGGGACGAAGTGCTCGTTCAGATACGTGGCCATCGCCTCGTCCTCGAAGGACTCGTGCGCCATGACGTGGCACCAGTGACAGCTGCTGTAGCCGACGCTCAGCAGGACCGGTTTGTTGCCCTTCCGGGCCTCGTCGAAGGCCTCGGCCGACCAGGGCCACCAATCGACCGGGTTGTCGGCGTGCTGGAGCAGATACGGGGACGTCTCATGGGCCAGTCGGTTCACCCTTCCACTCTCCCACGGTGTCCGGAACGGCGTAGAAGCGCAGGTTCACCGGGCGCGCCCCGGCGGGGGCATCCTCACGAGAGTGGCCGTAGCGGTCCTGCAGCGCCCGGTACTCGCGTACGAAGTCCAGGAGTTCGTCCCTGGTCATCCAATTGCCGGAGCGCTGCACCTGGGCCCATCCCTCCGGGCCCGTGTACTCCTTGTGGGCCCTCAGATAGAGCTCGGTGTCCACCTCGATCTTCAGGAGTGCCAAACCCTCGGCGGCGGCGTACTCCTCGGGGGTCATCGAGGCCGGGTCGGGGGTGGTGTGGCGGAACGGGAGCGCCCGCCACCAGCGTTCACGGCCGCCCGACTTCTCCGGAACCTCTTCGATGAGGTGCTGCTCGGCCAGCTTGCGCAGGTGATAGCTGGTCGTGCCGGAGCTCTCACCGAGCTCCTTGGCGAGCACGGTCGAGTTCGCCTCGCCGTGCCGGCCGAGGTGATCGAGGATGCGGCGGCGCAGCGGGTTGCCGAGGGACTTGTACAGGGCGGTGCGTTCGAGGCTGGTCAGCTCGGGGTCGGGCATACGACCACGGTATCCCCCGCCCACTTCCCTCTGCAGAGTAAGTTCTGCAGAATTTTCTTTGCAGAATTTCCTCTGCGGTTCTATGGTGGAGGCATGCGACCGAAATGGGCTTTGGTGATGCTCGGCGTCACCGCCGTGGCGCTCGTGCCATGGATGGTGCTCCTCGTCCGCATGCTCCCCGCGAGCACCGAGGTGCGGAACTGGCAGGTGGCATGGGTCGGACTCGACGTGCTGATGACCGCGGGATGCGCGGCCACCGCCGTGCTGGGCCTGCGCCGCGATCCGCGCGCCCGGCTGACCGCGTCGGCGACGGCCGCGGTGGCGGTGCTCGACGCCTGGTTCGACATAACCACCGCGCAGCCGGGCGCCGCTCTCCTCCAGGCCCTGGCCAGCGCGGTGGCTGAGGCGGCGCTCGCCTGCGCGTGTGTGTACCTCGCGCTCTCCAAGGGGCAGGCGCGGCGGGAATGACCCCGGGGCGGGCTCCGCACGAATGATCGCCGGTCCTCTGTCCTTCGCGTCCCGCACGAAGGACACTCATAGCCAAAGGAGTTGCCGCCGGAGGGGGACGTGACATGCGGGACAGCCATCGGGCGGAAGCCGAGCGGCTGTTGGCCCGGGCCGTGGAGGAAGAGGTACGGCGTTCGGGCGGGCGCGTCGAGGGGGGTGTGCTGCTGTCACGGGCGCGGGCCGCGCTCGAGACGATGGGGCAGACGGCCACCGAGGAGTACGGGGCATATACGCGGGCCCTCGACGAGGCGGCGGCGGGACAGCTCACCTTCGGGCAGCGGTACGCCCAGGAGGGCGCCGGAACCTCCCTGATGGTGGCGGCCGTCGCGGCTGTCGCGGCCGTCGTCGCGGACCTGGCGTTCGGCACCGGAGCGGGGACGGCGTTCGGCGCGGGCGCCACGGTGGGGGTCGCGGGCGCGACAGCCACCGTGCTCAAGGTGACGGCCTCGCATCTGCCGGCCGCGAGCCGCCGGGCCGGGGCCCTCGGCCAGCCCGGGGGCCCCGAGCAGCTGCGGCTGCAGTGGCTGACGGCCCTGGAGGTCCGGGGCATCCGTCCCTTCTTCGACCAGCAGCGGGTGCTCAGCGCCTCCACGGGCGCCAAGCAGGGGGCGCCCCAGCTGCGGCGTACCGACAAGAGCGCGGCGGCGCGGCGGCGCAGTGTCCTGGAGCAGTCCTTCGGCCAACTCCCCGAGCCGGACGGGCCGTTCGCGGGACGCCGGACGGAGCTGTCGCGGGTCGCGCAGTGGGTGCACGCGGCGCGGGCGAGCACGGAGACGCAGCCGACGGTGGTGGTGCTGCACGGCGCGCCAGGCTCCGGCCGCAGCGCCCTCGCGATCCGGGCGGCGCACGCCCTGAGGGACCAGTTCCGGGGCGCATGCGTGGTGGATCTGCGCGGCGACAGCCCGGACGACCCCCCGCTGACCACACGCGACGCACTGCTGCACCTCCTCAACCGTCTCGGCGCACCGCGCGAACAGCTCCTCTTCCGCGAGCGCTCCTCGCAGGACCATCAGGTCAGGCGGCTGAGCGAGCTGTACCACCAGCATCTGACGGGGCTGCCGGTGACGATCGTGCTGGACGACGCGAGCGACGCCGAGCAGGTGCGCACTCTGGTCCCCGAGCGCTCGGAGAGCCTGGTCCTCGTCACCGCCCGCAAACCGCTCGACCTGCCCGCCGAACTCCCCGCCTGGGTGCACCAACTTCCCGTCGAGGCACTGGACGCGGCGGGCGCCGAGGAACTGCTGAACGCGGCGGCGCAGGACACCTCGGGGCCCTACGACGCCGAATCCACCGACCTGGTGCGGGAGTTGTGCGGCGGACTGCCGCTGGCCCTGCGTGTCGCCGGCTCGTCTCTCGGCTCGCGCACCCCGCGCCAACTGGCCTCGGACCTGTCGGCGTACGGACCTGTGGAACCGGTCGAACGCGTCCTGTGGCTGCGCTACACCGACCAGTCGGACATGGGGCGCCGCCTCCTGCGTCGCCTGGCCCTGGCCGGCCGCGCCTCCCTGGGGGCGGCAGCGGCGGCCTCCCTCCTCGCCACCGACGAACCGGAGGCCATCCGCCATCTCACCGCGCTCTCCCAGGCGGGCCTGATCGACCATGTCCGCGGCAGCCGCTACCGCCTGCACGATCTCGTACGGGGCTTCGCGCAGGCCCGTCTCCTGGACGAGGAGGAGCCCGCCGAGCGCACGGCCGCCCAGGAACGCCTGATCGTGAACTACGCGGAGCTGGCGGACTCGGTGATCCGCCTGGTGGACGGCAAGACGTCGACACGGGCCGACCAGTTCGGCCCGCACGGATTCACCTCGCTGGACGCGGCCCTGCGCTGGCTGGACGACGAGTCGAGCTTCATCACGGCGGCACTGCGACACGCGGAGGGCGTGAACCAAGCCGCCGTGCTGAACCTCCTTGGCGCCCTGTGCGACTACTGCCTGCTGCGCGGCGACCTCTACCGCCTCGGCGAGATCAGCGAGTTGACCCAGGCGGTCGACCAGGGCCTCCTGGTCCGCTCGGTCCAGTGGCGCACGGGCATCGCGGCCCGCCAGCTCGGCGAACTCGACAAAGCCCGTACGACCCTGGCCTCCGTCGTGGACCTCTACTTCGAGGCCCACCACGACGCGGGCGCGGCCAGGGCGCTGTGCTCCCTCGGCATCACCCTGCACCACCAGGGAAACCTCACCGAGGCGGCGGCCAAGCTCGAGGAGGCCATGGACCTCCAGTCCTCCCCCGACCTCGCGGCCGACCGTGCCTGGACGATGCACGCGCTCGCGGCCGTCGAGCGCGACCGGTCCCGGCTCGCCCGCGCCCTGGACCTGCTCACCCAGGCCCTCGTCCTGCACCGCGAGAGCGAGTCCGTGCACGGCGAGGCGTGGGCCCACTTCCAGCTCGGCCAGCTGGGCCTGCGCATGGGCGACGTACCGCGCGCGGACCGCGAACTGCGCGAGGCCCTCGACCTGTACGGCCGCACCCGCGACGCCCGCGGCGAGGCCTGGGCCCTCACCCAGCTGGCCCGCGGCCGCCTCGTCGACGGCGACCCGTCCGCCGCGGTCGACGGCCTGCGCCAGGCGGCCTCCCGCCACCGCGAGAACGAGGACGCGCGCGGTGAGGCATGGACGATCTACTACCTGGGCCAGGCCCTGGAGGAGACCGGCAATCTGAACCAGGCGGTCCGCGAACTGGAGCGCTCCCGCACGATGTTCTCCCGCATGCGCGACGTGTACGGGCTCGCCTGCGCCCGCCATCACTCGGCCCGCGTCACCCGCGACCAGCGCGCCGCCCAGACCGGCTCCCTGCGCAACTCCGGCTTCGCCCGGCAGCTCCTGGTCGACGCGCGCGCCGACTTCCAGCGCATCGGGGTGGCCCACGGCGAGGCGTGGACCTGCCTGGAACTCGCGGTCGTCGACGCCGGCAACGCCCGTACGCAACAGGCCCTGGCCCTCTGCGACGAGGCGATCGACCTCTTCACGTCGTACGGCGACCACCGGGGCGAGGACTGGGCCACGTTCCTGCGGTGCACCCTCCTGCCGTACGCGGCCCCGGGCGGCTACGAGATCGGCGCCGCCGTGGCCCAGGAGGAACTCTCCCAGCTCTCCCGCACCGGCCACGCGTCCCGCGACGGAAAGCTGGACGACTACATCGAGGCCTACCAGCTACTGCTGGAACGAGGGGTGGACCTGGACGCGGGGTGGCAGGCCTGGCGCTTGGGGATGGTGCCGGGGCGGCACGCCCGGGATGTGATGGGGGTGGCTGTGGGCGCGGGGCGAGGCTGAGGAAGCGCGTACCTGGGAACGCGTGGGGAACCACCCTGGCGGGCACCTGCTGCTGTCCCTGGTGGACCACTCCCACTGAGGCACTACGGCTGCCGTGCGCGACGTAGAGGCCGCCGCACGGAACGCCTTGGGCGACGTACAGGCCGCCGTATGGAACGCCTTGGGCGACGTACAGGCCGCCGTACGGGACGTACGGCGGCCTGTACCCAGTCGGCGCGGTCAGCCCTTCGCGGGCGAGGCCTTCCCACCGGAGCCGGAGCGGGAACCGGAACCGGAGACGGAGCTGGATCCGGAGCCGGAGCTGGATCCGGACGCGGACCCCGCGCCCGAGCCGCTCCCCTTGCCGGAGGCAGCCTCCGCCTTGTCCGGGTCCTCCTCGAAGGTGACCTTGCCCATGTGCCGGTTCATCGACTTCATCAGCCCCCACACGGCCAGGGCCATCACCGCGAAGACGATGAAGCCGAGGACGCCGGGGGTGACCTTGTTCTCGTCGACCTCCTTGGCGAGGGGGACGAGGTGTGTCACTGCCAGGCTTGCGCTCATGTCAGGCATTGTCGCGGATGCCCGCAAAGAGGTCGTCCTCGGGGAGGGAGGTATCGACGAAGGACTTGGCGAGCTCATACTCCTCGGTCGGCCAGACCTCCTTCTGGATCTCCATGGGGACCTTGAACCAGCCGCCGTCGGGGTCGATCTGCGTGGCGTGCGCGATGAGCGCCTTGTCGCGGATCTCGTAGAACTCGGCACACGGGACGTGCGTGGTCAGCGTGCGCTCGGTGCGCTCGAACTCGCTCCACCGCTTGAGCCAGTCCCCGTACGGCGACTCCAGGCCGCGGTCCAGCAGCGCGTTGTGCAGCGCCTCGGTGCGCGGGCGGTTGAAGCCCTGGTTGTAGTACAGCTTCTGCGGCTGGAACGCCGTGCCGTACTCGGACTCCGGGTACTTCTCGGTGTCCGTCGCCCCCTCGAACGCCACCATCGAGATCTTGTGGGTCATGATGTGGTCGGGGTGCGGGTAACCACCGTTCTCGTCGTACGTGGTGATCACCTGCGGGCGGAAGGAGCGGATCTGCCTGACCAGCTCGCCGGCCGCCTTGTCCACGTCCTCCAGGGCGAAGCAGCCCTCGGGAAGCGGCGGCAGCGGGTCGCCCTCGGGCAGGCCCGAGTCCACGAATCCGAGCCACTCCTGCTTGACGCCGAGGATCTCGCGGGCCTCGTCCATCTCCTTCTTGCGTACCTCGTGGATGTGCTCCTCGATGTACGCGTCGCCCTGGAGCTTCGGGTTGAGGATGGAGCCGCGCTCCCCGCCCGTGCAGGTCACGACCAGCACGTCCACCCCCTCGGACACGTACTTCGCCATGGTGGCCGCGCCCTTGCTCGACTCGTCGTCGGGGTGGGCGTGCACGGCCATCAGTCGCAGCTGGTCAGTCAAGACTCAATCCTCGGTCAGTCGGCTGTCGCCTCAGTAAGTCGGCTGTCGGCGCCCGGCGTGAAACAGCGTGATGGGCGGCTTCTATAGTGACGGAATCGGGGGGCGAATAATTCCGGGGCCCCGTTCCCGGGCCCCTTCCAGGACCTTGGTCCCGGCCCTGCCGAGAGGACGATCATGAGTACGGCGAGCACGCGCCTGCCCGAGGGCCGCTACGGCCGCTCCGAGGACGAGCGTGCCGACCGCAAACTCAAGGCCATCGGCGGTGTACTGGGCGTCGCCCTGCTCGCCCTGGTCGGTTGGTTCGGCTACGACTACGTGGCCGGCAGCAAGATCAGCGCCCAGGTGATCACCTTCGAGGCGGTCTCGGACAGCGCGGTCGAGGCGCACCTGGAGGTGCGCAAGGACACAGGCGCACACGGCTACTGCACGCTGCGCTCGCAGGCCGCCGACGGCACCGAGGTGGGCCGAGCGGACTTCCGCTTCGACCAGCGCTCCTCCCGCATCGACAAGGTGGTTACCCTGCGTACGACGGCGCGGGGCTCCACAGCGGAGCTTCTCGGCTGCCACGCAGACTGACATCACTCTCAGCACTTACCCGCTGACCTGCGTTGACGTAATTCTGATGGCTTATGTCCTCCCCCTTCAGCCGCGGAATTGTTAGGCTCGTGGTTTCGCCCACCCGTGAAAGAACATTCTTCTGGGTAGGGCGATGCTTTGTATTCCCAGTACCTACGAGGAGCACCTGTGACCCAGACCAGCGAGAACGTCACCTGGCTGACCCAGGAGGCGTACAACCAGCTCAAGGCCGAGCTGGAGCACCTGTCTGGTCCCGCGCGCACGGAGATCGCCGGCAAGATCGCGGCCGCGCGCGAGGAGGGCGACCTGCGCGAGAACGGCGGGTACCACGCGGCCAAGGAGGAGCAGGGCAAGCAAGAGCTCCGTGTGCGCCAGCTGACCCAGCTCCTGGAGAACGCCAAGGTCGGCGAGGCTCCCGCGGCGGACGGTGTGGTCGCGCCGGGCATGGTCGTCACCATCGCCTTCGACGGCGACGAGGACGACACTCTGGACTTCCTGCTGGCCTCGCGCGAGTACGCGAGCTCCGACATCGAGACGTACTCGCCACAGTCCCCGCTGGGCTCCGGTGTGAACGGCAAGAAGGTCGGCGAGGACGCCCAGTACGAGCTGCCGAACGGCAGGCTCGCCTCGGTGAAGATCCTCAAGGCCGAGCCGTATCAGGGCTGAGCCCAGGACCAGCGACTACGACGGTGCCCCCGGCCGCGCGGCCGGGGGCACCGTCATGCCCGGGTCACGCCGTGGCGGATCGGTACTTGCGCACCGCCAGCGTCCGGAATATGAGGACGATCAGCACCGAGTAGATCAGCGAGGCCCAGACGGGGTGCTGCATGGGCCAGGCGTCCGACGGTGAGACACCCGGATTGCCGAAGAGCTCGCGGCAGGCCTGCACCGTGGCGCTGAAGGGGTTCCAGTCGGCGACATGACGCAGCCAGGGCGTCATCCTGCTGGAGTCCACGAACGCGTTCGAGATGAACGTGACGGGGAAGAGCCAGATCAGCCCGCCGGACGTCGCCGCCTCGGGAGTGCGCACGGAGAGCCCGATCAGCGCCCCGACCCAGGTGAAGGCGTACCCGAGCAGGAGCAGCAGCCCGAAGGCGCCGAGCACCTCGCCGATGTTGGTGTGGGTGCGCCAGCCGACCAGCACGGCGACGATCGCCAGCCACCGTCGCAGGCCTCCAGGGTCTCCAGGTCCAGCGCCGCGAACTTGGGATCAATGCTGCCTGTGACCTCCATGGGAGGCAAGATCAGGAGTGGCGGCACCGGGACCCCACCCGAGCCTTTCAGAGCCTCCATGACGGCCGCCCATGCACCCGAGGTGCGCCAGACCTCTGCGCGACGCCTCACGGCACTCCAGGAGTTCCCTGAGACCTCTACCTCACTCCACGGGGCAGCAGTCCGCAGCTTCCACAAGATCGCCTCGAACATCTCACGCTTCGGCGTCCAGTTCTGGCGAGAGTCGGGAAGCACGGCGTCAGCCGTCTCCCACTCCTCATCGCCGATCTTGAGAGGCACCGGCGTGCCTGTCTCCCTGTGCCATTCCGTGAGGGGTTCAGCGATGCCCTTCCGGTGCGGCTGCCCCTTGCCAACCACATGCACACGGATGTCCAGCAGCTCAAGCAGGTCCCGACGCTGCACAGGAGTGAAGGAGTCCATCTCGGTCGCCTGCTCCTCCACCAGAGCAACGATCTCGTCTGCTCGCTGCTGCTGATCTTCGGCGTCCCGAAGCCAACGAGCCACACGCTCGCGCTCGGTGGTCAGGTCCTCTTCCTTCGCCTGGAGGGCTTGCTTCACCTCTCTAATCGTCTCTTCACCGATGCCGTCGCCGGCGCCCTCACCCAACTCGTCCTCGAAGAGCTGGGTGAGCTTGTGGAGGAGCTGACCCTTGCGGCTGGCCCTCTTCTTCTCGATCTGCGCGTCCAACTCGGCGAGACGCTCCCGATACGTCTCTGCGCGGGCCGGGATCGCTCCCAACCACCTGGCAGCGAGCGCCCTGAACTTGTCCACGTCCGAGAGCAGAGCCTCGATCTCGGCCCAGACGGCCTTTTCCACATCGGGTGCGGGGAGTTCCGAGCACTCGCAGTTCAGCCCCAGCCGTTTACCCATGCAGCGGTAGTAGCAGATGGGAGATTCGGAGGCCTTGGATCCCGTGTAGTAGCCACCGCACAACGCATACAGCCGCCCCGTGAACAGGTAGTGATTCAGGTTCTTCTTCTTGAACGACCGCCTGTTGAGAGCATTGCGGAGAGCTTCCACGCGCTTCGGATCACTGATTGGACGGGGGACCTCGATCCGGAAGACCTCAAATGTCTCCTCTTCGTCGTCCTCGGCCGTGCGTTCAATGCGGAACTCCAAGTATCCGTCAAGCGCAGTGGAGTTGAGCCGCCTGGCCAGGTTCGACCCGGTCCACAGCAGGCCCTTACGGGTGCGGATACCAAGGCTGTTCAGGTGCTCGGCAGCCTCATCCCGCGAGTAGTCGAGGTCTACGATCAGATTCGCGGCGATGTTGACCACGCGCACCTCGTCCTCGCAGAGGACAGGAGTCGCTTTCCTTCCCTTGCCGCTGAGAGTCACCCCGTACGGAGGCTGACCAAGAGGCCAACCGCCGGCAGCCAACTTCTGATCCCGACCGCCCATGGTGCGCTCAAGGATCAGGGTGTGTTCCAGTTCCGCCATGTACGACAGCAGGCTGAGCATGATGCCGAAGAGTTCGTCGTCACTGTCCAGGCGACCGTCAGCCGTAGCAACCCTGATCCTGTGGTGCTTGGTGGCGTTGAACACCCAAAGGTGGATGTCCTCCATGGTCCGCCCGATACGGTCCAACTTGCCGAAGACAACAAGGTCGATGAGACCTTTTTCCATTGCTTCGGTCATCTCGTCGAGGTCAGGTCGCGAGTCGTTCTTTCCGGACTCTCCACCGTCAACGTAGACCTTGTGAATCTTGTACTTGCCAGGGCCGATCTTGTAGTCCAGCCATGCCTTGCACTGCTTTTCCTGAGTGTCGAGGCCGTATCCCTCTACCTGCTTCGCGGTCGATACGCGAAGGTAGACGGCTACGCGAATCACGCCCCGAGCAGTCCGGCGCCCACGCATGACGGTACTCTTCCCCATGTCAGTCCCTCCGTGACTGGCAGGCCGGTCCTTGACTGGCCTGGTCCCAGGGGGTTGCCGCCCTCTGGGACCTTCATGTGATGTCCCGTCAGGATAGCTGCCCCACATCTAATCGGCAGGTCTTCTCCGACAACTGCCGCCCTGCCTATTCCTGTTGGGTGGTCGGCCGAACAAGAGATCAGCCAGGCGCTGCTCTTCGCGTTCCCCCCACTCAACAGCGCGCCAGCGAGATACCACTTCGCCAGGTTGCGGCTGCTTCTTCTTCGGGCAGCTCATTCGCACCGCCCCTGTTCGTTCATTGCTTCACGGGCGAACTCCCTGTTTTGGGAAAGGCCTTCTGCGATTCCCGCAGCGAATTAGGCAGCACCAGGGGCGCGACCGGAGCCGGCATAACGCCAGGTGGCCTCTGTGACTGTCCCCTCTCCCGGCTCCGCGCCGTCTTTTCGGTGGGCAGCGCGGTCCGCGCGCAAGGCCGCGTAGGTGGTGGAGTAAGCGCGGGACTTGGTGAGGATGTGGCCTCGGTAGCCGAGGGTGTGAGCCCGGGCCCGGAGACGGAGGGGTGCGTACTCGGGGAGGCCGCCGAGGCGCCAGCAAGTGCGCATGAGGGTGCGGACATGTTCGTTGACGGGGGCAGACCTGATGCCGTCCCAGGTAGTGACGCTGTGGTCGATGCCGGCGCTGGTCTCCCTGGCGCCCTTCGTAACGTACTTCGCCACGTACGCGGCCACAGCGTCATCGTCGGGCCCGTTGTCGTTGGTTCCGAGCGGTCGGGCGTCGACCTGGGCGCCCCAGCGCAATGCCAACTGACCCACGGCCCGGCTGTGGGACGTTCGGACCAGGACCCGCCGGGCGGAAGCGCACACGGCGTCGATGTCGATGAGGAGTTCCGGAGTGCCCCAAGCCGGAGGTTCGTCTTCGGGTCCGGCCGGACCGTCGAGGCGGACAACGGCATGTACGTGGACGGCCGCTCGTTTCTGGTACTCAGCGACTCGGGCGACGGACAACCGGGCGTACTGCGAGAAGCGGGACTGAACCCGCCGACGGAGGAGGCCAGGCGCCGGCGGACATCGATGACGAACCGGTCCCACAGTTTGGAGGCGTGCGCGTGCCACAGCACATGGCCGATGTAGTCGTAGCAGTCAGGGCACGACAAGAGCTGCGCCGGCGAGCGGCGCGCCCTCTGGATGGATGCTGTTCGCAGCACAAGTGGAGTACGGGCCCAAACTCAAGCAGCACGCGGATTCATAGCTGCGCGCCACTGCGTGAAGTGAGGACGCGCCGAAACGGAGACCCTTCGGAGCGGCAAGAACAGCCCCCCTCCACTCTGGAGGGGGGCTCAGCGAATAAGCCTGATCAACTGGCCGTCCGGCGGTACTTGCGGACCGCGAGCGTGCGGAAGACGACGATGATCAGGACCGAGTAGATCAGTGACGCCCACACCGGATGCTGCATCGGCCAGGCATCAGACGGGGACAGGCCGGGATCACCAAAGAGCTTGCGGCACGCCTGAACGGTCGCGCTGAACGGGTTCCACTCGGCGATGTGGCGCAGCCAGGGCGTCATCTTGCTGGAGTCCACGAAGGCATTCGAGATGAACGTCACCGGGAAGAGCCAGATCAGCCCGCCGGAGGTGGCCGCCTCCGGGGTGCGTACCGACAGGCCGATCAGCGCGCCGATCCACGTAAAGGCGTATCCCAGAAGAAGCAGCAGGCCGAAGCCGCCCAAAATCTTCCCGAAGTTGGTCGGATCCACTGAGCCGGGGCGCCAGCCCACGAGCAGCGCGACGAGCGCGAGGACGAGTAGCGTCAAGGCCGTCTGCACAAGATCCGCAACGGTACGTCCGGTGAGGACCGCGCCGCGTGCCATGGGCAGTGAGCGGAAGCGGTCGATGAGCCCCTTGTGCATGTCGTCGGCGATGCCGGCGCCGGAGCTGGCGGTGGCGAACGTGACGGTCTGGGCGAAGATGCCGGCCATCAGGAAGTTCTTGTAGACGTCCAGATCGGTGCTGTTGCCGATCTGCATGGAACCGCCGAACACGTAGGTGAACAGCACCACGAACATGATGGGCTGGATCAGCCCAAACAGGATCATCTCAGGAATCCGGGTCATCCGAATCAAGTTCCGGCGGGCGATGACCAAGGAGTCGCGCACGGACTGGGTGACGACGCCCTTGAGGGTCGCCACGGGGACGGCGTCTGTCACGGCACTCACTTCGCGGCCTCCTTCGCCTTGCGGCCCTTGACCTCGCCGGCCACGCCGTTCTCCTCGTCCTTCACCTCGGCGACGTGTCCCGTCAGGGAGAGGAAGACGTCGTCGAGTGTGGGGCGGCGCAGACCGATGTCGTCGATCTCGATGCCGCGGGTGTCCAGCTCGCGGATGACCTCCGCGAGGAGCTTCGCGCCGCCGGTGACGGGCACGGTGAGCTTGCGGGTGTGCTCCTCGACGGTGGTCTCGCCCTTGCCGAAGCCGCGCAACACCTCGGACGCCGTCGCTATGTGCTCGCGCTCGTGCACGACGACCTCGACGCGCTCGCCGCCGGTCTGCGCCTTGAGCTGGTCGGCGGTGCCACGGGCGATGACGCGGCCGTGGTCGACCACGCAGATGTCGTGCGCGAGGTGGTCGGCCTCTTCCAGGTACTGGGTGGTCAGCAGCAGGGTCGTGCCTCCGGAGACCAGCTGCTTGATGACGTCCCACAACTGCTGGCGGTTGCGCGGGTCGAGGCCGGTCGTCGGCTCGTCCATGAACATCACCGGGGGCGAGACGACCAGGGCGGCCGCCAGGTCGAGCCGGCGGCGCATACCGCCCGAGTACGTCTTCGCGGTGCGGTCGGCGGCGTCGGCGAGGTTGAACTGCTCCAGGAGCTCCTCCGCCCGGACCTTCGCGGCCTTCGCCTTCATCTGGTACAGCTGGCCGACCATCTGGAGGTTCTCGCGGCCGGTCAGGTATTCGTCGACCGCCGCGAACTGTCCGGAGAGGCCGACCCTGCGCCGTACCGCGTCGGGGTTCTTGAGCACGTCGATGCCCGCGACGACCGCCGTGCCGCTGTCGGGGCGCAGCAGGGTCGTCAGGCAGCGGACGGCTGTGGTCTTGCCCGCGCCGTTCGGCCCGAGCAGGCCCAGGACGGTGCCCTCGGGGACATCGAGATCGACGCCGTCCAGAGCCCTTACGTCACCGAAGGTCTTCACCAGGCCTTCGGCATAGATGGCGCCTGGCATGTGAGTACTCCACGTCGTTGGGGATTCACGGAAAGGTCTTGCTTGCCTGTTTTGCGCCACCTCACAGGTGGCGAGGAACACACCGTAACGCGATGTATCGCGTTGCTCAACAGGTTTTCCGAACGAGGGACAGACGGACGAACAGGCGACCGACGACGGCGATCCGACGTCAGTCGATGACCGTGTAACCCGCCTCGCGCAGCGACCGGTTCACCTCGGCGCAGTGCTCGGGCCCCTTCGTCTCCAGGTGCAGCTCGACCTCCACCTCCGTGAGCCCGAGCCGTGGATCGGTCCGTACGTGACTCACATCGAGGACGTTAGCGTCCGCCACTGACAACACCCCGAGAAGTGTGGCCAGGGCGCCGGGACGGTCGGTCAGCCGCAGCGTCACCGCCAGATAGCGGCCGCCCGCCGCCATACCGTGACGCAGGATGCGCTGCATCAGCAGCGGGTCCACGTTCCCGCCCGACAGCAGGGCCACCACCGGGCCCTCGAAGGCGCCCGGTTCCCGCAGCAACGCCGCGACGGGGCTCGCGCCGGCCGGTTCGACGACCAGCTTGGCGCGCTCCAGGCACAGCAGCAGCGCGCTGGACAGGTTGTACTCGGAGACCGTGCGGACCTCGTCCACCAGCTCTTCCACCAACCGGAACGGCACATCGCCGGGCCGCCCGACCTTGATGCCGTCGGCCATCGTCGCCGGGTTCTCGATCGACACCGGACGCCCGGCGGCGAGCGAGGGCGGGTACGCCGCCGCGCCCTCCGCCTGCACACCCACGATCCGTACGTCCGGACGCAGCGACTTCACCGCCAGCGCGACGCCCGCGGCAAGGCCGCCGCCGCCGATCCCCACGACGATCGTGCGCACCTCGGGGCACTGCTCCAGGATCTCCAGGCCGACCGTGCCCTGGCCCGCGATGATGTCGGGGTGGTCGAAGGGGTGGATGAACACGGCGCCCGTCTCGGCCGCGTACTCCTGCGCGGCGGCCAGCGTCTCGTCCACCACCTGACCGTGCAGCCTCACCTCGGCGCCGTAGTCACGGGTAGCCGCGACCTTCGGCAGCGGGGCGCCGGTCGGCATGAAGACCGTGGAACGCACGCCGAGCAGCGAGGAGGCCAGGGCGACGCCCTGCGCGTGGTTGCCGGCGCTCGCGGCGACGACACCCGCGGCGCGCTCCTCGGGAAGCAGTCCCGCGATACGCACGTAGGCGCCGCGCAGCTTGAAGGAACCCGTGCGCTGGAGGTTCTCGCACTTGAAGTGGACAGGGGCGCCCACCAGCTGGGACAGATACCTGCTGCCCTCCATCGCGGTCACCCGCGATACGCCCGTGAGCATCTTCTGCGCGCCACGTACGTCGTCGAGAGTCACGCTGTGCAAGGAGTCAGCCGTGCTGTAGCTCATGACCACCAGTCTCGCAGTTCACGCGGGCGTACTCCCGGCGTGACCACGCTCCGAGACCGGTTTGCGCAGCGCCGGTACGGCCCGCGCCCCGGCCGCGTACCCTGTCCCCCAACCCAGCTCCCCACGCATGAATTGAGCCCCCGGCCATGCCCACAACACCTGAAATGTCGATGGACATGACGACCGTCGGTGACACCGGTCTTCTCGAGACGCTGCAGCACGAGGTCGCGGTGTTCGCGCGCCGTGCCGAACAGACCCGGCTCGGCGGGGTGGGGCAGGTGCGCAACTCCATGGACCGCGCCGCGTACCTGCTGCTCAACCGCCTCGACAAGGAAGGTCCGATGGGTGTCAAGGCGCTCGCCGCGAGCATGGGCATCGACTCCTCGACGGTCACCCGTCAGGTGGCCCCGCTGGTCGACACCGGGCTGGTGAAGCGCACCTCGCACCCCGAGGACGGCCGCGCGGTGGTGCTCCAGCTGTCCCCGCGCGGACAGTCCCGCCTCGACGAAGTGCGCTCCTCCCGGCGTCAGTTGATGGCCGAGCTGACACACGACTGGGCGCCGGAGGAGCGCGAGGCGTTCTGCACGCTCCTCACGCGCTTCAACGGCGCGCTCTCCGCCCGCCAGGGCGTACCGGTCCCTGAGTCGCAGCCGGCTTCCTGATCCACCGGCGGCCACCTCACCGTCTCCGGTCTCCACGCGCGCGTACGTCACCGCCCGCTGTCCCCACGCGCGCGTACGTCACCGCCCGCTGTCTCCACGCACGCGTACGTCACCGCCCGCGTCCCCACGCGCGTGCATGCGTTCCGCGCTCCCACGCGCGCGCATGTGTTCCGGACTCTTGACCGGAAGGCCGCCCCTGGCCTCATATGAGACCGGGCCCTCGTCGTACGCGGTCCGGCATGTCGTACACGGCCGGGGCCCCGTTTCCTCAGGGTCGCCCTCAGGGGGGAGGCGTGGTGCGAGAACGGCATGGGTCCCAAGGCGCCCGCCGGGCCCGGGAGTTCGAGGCGTTCGTCGCCGGCGCGGCGGGGCGGCTGCTGCATGCCGCCACCCTGCTCACGGCGGAGCCCCGGGACGCCAACCCGCGCGCGCGACGCCTGCTGACGCTGGCCCTCGCCCATACGTACGCCTCCTGGGACCGGCTGCGCGGCGAGGACCCCTACGACTGCGCCCGCCAGCAGCTGGCCGTCCGCTTCGCGCGCGCGGCCTGGCACCAGGACGGCAGCCTCGGGCGCGTCCGGCTCCGCCCGTCCGCCGACACCGTCCTGGCCCGGCTCACTCCCCAGGAGCGGCTGATCCTGGTCCTCAGGCTGTACGAGGGGGTCGCCGAGGAGCAGACGGCGGCCCTGCTCGGGCTCGCCACGGAACGGGTGCGGGCGATCTGCGCCCGCGCGATGGCGACGCTGTTGCATCCGCCGAGGGGCCCGGCGCCGGCCATGGCGAAGGTGGTGCCGTCATGAACCTGCCCGAACGTGAGGCGGCCGTACGGCGGATGCTGGAGCAGGCGCCGCCGCCGGTGCCGCCCGACCTCTACGCGGACGTCGTGCGCCGCGGAGGGCGCATGCTGCGCCGCAGGACGGCGGCCCGCCGCCTGATGTGGCTGCTGCTGTTCGCCGCGGCCGTCGCCTTCGTCGTCTGGGCGACGATGGCTCGCCCCTGGGTGGAGCCGCCGTCGCAGACGACTCCACCACTGACCGGCTGGTGATCCGAGCTCAGCCGAGAGCCTGCTGCAGGTCCTCAAGCAGGTCGTCGACGTTCTCGATGCCTACGGAGAGGCGTACGAGATCGGCGGGGACCTCGAGCGCCGAGCCCGCCGCCGACGCGTGCGTCATGCGTCCGGGGTGCTCGATCAGGGATTCCACGCCGCCCAGGGACTCGCCGAGCGTGAACACCTTGGCGCGGTTGCAGACCTCGACGGCCGCTTCCTCGCCGCCCTCGACCCGGAAGGAGATCATGCCGCCGAACGCCCTCATCTGCTTGGCGGCGGTCTCGTGACCGGGGTGCTCCGGGAGTCCCGGGTACAGAACGCGCGTCACGCGCGCGTGCCGGGTGAGCATCTCGGCGACCTTGCCGGCGTTCTCGCTGTGCCGGTCCATGCGCACGGAGAGCGTCTTGGTGCCGCGCAGCACCAGCCAGGAGTCGAAGGGCCCGGCGACCGCGCCCATCGCGTTCTGGTGGTACGCCAGCTCCTCGCCGAGCTCCTGGTCGCCGACGATCAGGGCGCCGCCCACGACATCCGAGTGGCCGCCCATGTACTTGGTCAGGGAGTGCACGACGACGTCCGCGCCGAGCGCGAGCGGCTGCTGGAGGTAGGGGGTGGCGAAGGTGTTGTCGACGACGAGCCGGGCGCCCGCCTCGCGGGCGATCTGCGCGACGGCGGCGATGTCGGTGATGCCGAGGAGGGGATTGGAGGGCGTCTCGACCCAGACCGCCTTGGTCTTCGGGGTGAGGGCGGCCCGTACGGCGTCGGGGTCGCTCGTGTCGGCCACGGACCACTCCACGCCCCACCGGGAGACGACCTTCGCGAAGAGGCGGAACGTGCCGCCGTACGCGTCGTTGGGGATCACCACGTGGTCGCCGGGGCTGAGCAGCGTACGCAACAGGCAGTCCTCGGCCGCCAGTCCGGACGCGAACGCGAGGCCGCGACGGCCGCCCTCGAGGGCGGCGAGGTTCTCTTCCAGGGCGGTCCTGGTGGGGTTGGCGCTGCGGCTGTACTCGTAACCGCCGCGCAGCCCGCCGACGCCGTCCTGCTTGTAGGTCGAGACCTGGTAGATCGGCGGGACGACCGCGCCGGTCAGGGGATCGGCGGTGTTGCCCGCGTGGATCGCGAGGGTCTCGAAGTGCTGACTGATGTGCCTGTCGCTCATGGGTCCCGAGCGTAGTGCGCCCGCGGGGCTGACGACGGCCCGAGGCCCTGGCGGGGCGCTCGGGGCCGCCGGAGCGGGCCGGGGCCCGACCGGGTCGGCCGCCCGATGCCGCCCCGGATCCCGACCGGGTTGGCCAATTGTCGGACCCGTCTGGTTCGCTTGAGGCATGGAGATTCTCTGGGGCCTGATGGCGCTGGCCATGTTCAGCCTGGTGCTGCTGCCGGTGCTGATGCGCAGGCGCGCCGGTATTCAGCAGGTCGCGCCCGGCGACCCGGACGCCGCGGACCCGGCGAACTACGGGTTCCTGCTCCAGGAGGAGCTGGACATCCGCATGCCGGGCCCCGACCAAGACCTGCTGGACGTGCTGGACCTGGTGCAACGCACGCAGGACCACCGCGCCGCCTCGCAGCTCCTCGCGGGCACCGAGACGGACGGCGAGCCGCGCTGGCAGCGGGTGCAGGCCTTCGCGGGCGCCGCGTCGCTGGAGTTGCGGCAGCGCCCCGGCGGGGTCAGCGAGACGCCCGGCGGGCAGTGGCTGCGGGTGTGGCGGGCCGAGCAGCCCAAGGACGCGGGCGGCGCGGCGGTGCACGCGGAGTTCCTGGTGCAGCAGGCGTGGCGTACGTCGACGCCGGGGACGGACGATTTCCGGATCATCATGGAGGAGGCGAAGGCGGCGTGCGGCGAGGCGGCGCTGCTCGCCCCCGGTGACCCGATCCCGTACATCATCGAGCTGTCGGTGGCCCGCGGACTCGCCTACTCCCAGGCGGGCTTCGAGGAACTCTGGCTGAAGATCCTGGACCGTGCTCCGTCCCACATGGGGGCGCATCTGGCGGCCCTGCACTACTGGTGCGAGAAGTGGCACGGCTCACGGGAGGTGGCGTACTCCTTCGCGGAGGCCGCGGCCGCGCGCGCCCCGCAGGGGTCCCTGCTCGCCGCCCTGCCGCTCTTCGCGGTCTTCGAGCACCTCCCCGAGGTGAACCTGGTCCGCAGCTTCTACCAGAGCGAGACCGTGACGAAGGCGGTGCACGGCGCGCTGTTCGCGGTGCACGCCGCCCGCCCCGACGACCCGATGCTGGCCCACGTCCGCCATCTCCTGGTCTTCTTCCTGGTCCGCGGCGAGCGCTGGGCCGAGGCCATGAACCAGCTGGTGCATGTCGACGGCCACGTCGGCGCGCTCCCCTGGACCCTGACCCCCGATCCGGCCGCGGACTACGCGATATACCGGGCCCTGGCGGTGGCGGGGTACGAGGCCAACGGCGGGAGCCCGGCGACGCTGTCGCACTGAGAGGCTCCCGCGCGCGGAATTCCGCCCGGCCCTCGGACGTTGAAGACCACGACCCCCAGCCCTCGGACCGACCTCGTGGAGACCGCATGTTCCTGCACAGCCGTACGCCGCAGCTCCCGACCGCCGAGCAGGCCCTGCGCGGCCGTCCCGAGCCGTCCTTCTCGGTCCCGGGGCCGCACACCGTCCTCGGCACCCCGCTCCTCGGCCCCTACCCCGAGGGCCTGGAGATCGCCGACTTCGGCCTGGGCTGCTTCTGGGGCGCCGAGCGCAAGTTCTGGCAGCTTCCGGCGGGCGTGTACACGACCCTGGTGGGCTACCAGGGTGGCTTCACCGAGAACCCCACGTACGAGGAGGTCTGCTCCGGCCTGACCGGCCACACGGAGGCGGTCCGCGTCGTCTACGACCCGTCCGTCGTCTCGTACGAGCGTCTCCTCCAGCTCTTCTGGGAGTCCCACAACCCCACCCAGGGCTTCCGCCAGGGCAATGACGTGGGCACCCAGTACCGCTCCGCGATCTACACCCACACCCCGGCCCAGGAAACCGCCGCGGCCGCCTCCCGTGAGGCCTACCAGAAGGTCCTCACGGGTTCGGGCTACGGCACGATCACCACGGAGCTCCTCCCCGCCGAGGGGCGCACCTTCTACCCGGCCGAGGGATATCACCAGCAGTACCTGGACAAGAACCCGGCGGGTTACTGCGGAATCGGCGGGACCGGCGTGTCCTGCCCGATCGGTGTGGCCAAGGCAGACGGGTGAGCGCTGGGGTCACCCCGGCATCCGCTGGTGGACCGAGTCGGAGCAGGGCGACCCCGAGCCGGAGTTCCACAACTCGCTCCGCGTTGCGGAGTGATCCGGGAGTTACCGACACCCCTGCGGCGAGTACACGCGCGGGGGCAGACACTCCGCGGCCCAAGCGTCGCGTACGACCAGGTCAGCCGGTGCAAAAAGCGGTGGCATGGCCCTACATGGGTGCCCCACCCTGGGCTCATGGCTGAACCACGGCACGAGATACGCGCTCAGTACACAGCGTCCACGATCACGGTGTACCAGGCGTACTCCCCTCAGATCGGTCTGCCCGCCGCACGTGAGGGACGCTTCCCGGCCATCTGGAAGCGGGACCGGATGACGTGGATCAAGCCGTCGTTCCTGTGGATGATGTACCGCTGCGGTTGGGCGACGAAGCCCGGGCAGGAGACCGTCCTGGCCGTGGAGATCGCCCGAGAGGGCTTCGAATGGGCGCTGCGCGGCTCGTGTCTGTCGAGCTACACACCTGGCGTGCACCTCGACCGCGGCACGTGGCAGCGCCAGTTGAAGCGCGCACCCGCACGCGTGCAGTGGGACCCCGAGCGCGATCTGCGCCTTCAGCCCTTGGAGCACCGCTCGCTGCAACTCGGGCTGTCCGGGGAAGCCGCTCGACGCTACGCGGACGACTGGACGATCGCCATCAGCGATGTGACCGCACTGGCCCACGAGATCCACACCCTCGTCCAAAGAGGCGAGCTGGAAGCCGCGGCCAAGCTGCTTCCCGCGGAGCGTCGCTATCCCGACGGCGAGCAGCTACTGACCCATCTGGTGCGTGCCCAGTAGCCCCACCGAGCCCCTGATCGCTCAGGATCACGTGGGCATCGCACGGCCGCGGGGACGGGGGGCGAGCCGAGGTGCGCCGTGCGGGACGCGCCCACCCCGCCGGGCGAAGAACGGTGCCGGGCGAGTCCAACTGGGCTCGTACCGTGAGTGTTATGAATGACTCATGAAGGAATCTTTGCGGCCAAACCGGAACACGTCGCGCCACGCGTTCACCGGGCGGTCGCATGATCTTCGCGAGTCCCTGCTGAACCTGCGCAGTGTCGCCGGGCAGGTCTTCCTTCTCCAGGTCGCGATCGTCGTGCTGCTGGTCGCGGGCGGGGTGGCCACTCTGCTGCTGCAGTCGGCACGTGACGCCCTCCAGCAGGGACGCCGGGAGTCGGTCGTCGCGGCACAGTCGTTCGCGAACGCCCCGGGCACGGTCCAGGCGCTGCACAGCCGAAACCCGACGGCCGTGCTGCAGCCGCGCGCCGAAGCGGTCCGGAAAAAGGCGGGCGTGGACTTCGTTGTTGTCATGAACACAAAAGGGATTCGCTATACCTACCCTTACCCGAAGGAGATCGGGAAGAAGTTCGTCGGCAACATCCAACCGGCGCTGGAAGGCCGCACCACCATCGAGCAGGCAGGCGGGCCCCCGCTCCCGACGGGCCGGGGAACCGCCGTCCAGGCGGTGGTCCCGGTCACCGATGCCCACGGCAACGTCGTCGGCCTGGTGTCCGCCGGGATCACGGTCAAGAACCTGGGGAAACGGTGGGTACCGCAGCTGCCGATCATGGTCGGTTCCGGCGCGGCCGCGCTGGCGGTGGCCGGCGCCGGGACCGCGCTGGTGTCCCGGCGGCTGCAGCGGCAGACCCATGGCCTCGGTCCGGCTGAGATGGCGCGGATGTACGAGCACCACGACGCGGTCCTGCACGCGGTGCGGGAAGGGGTGCTGATCACCGACGCCGACGAACGACTGCTGCTGGCCAACGACGAGGCGAAGCGGCTGCTGGGCCTGCCCGCGGACGCGGAGGGACGGCATGTGCGGGAGCTGGGGCTGCCGGAGGAGATCACGCGCGCGCTGACGTCGGACGAGGCGGTCACGGACGCGGTGCACCTGGCGGAGGACCGGTTGCTGGCGGTGAACAAGCGGCCCACGTTCCCGAACGGCGCCCAGGGAGGCCACGTGATCACGTTGCGGGACACCACGGAACTGACCGCGGTGTCGGGGCGGGCGGAGGTGGCGCGGGGGCGCCTGAAGCTGCTCTATGAGGCGGGCGTACGGATGGGCACGACGCTGGACGTGGTGCATACGGCGCAGGAGCTGGCTCAGGTGGCGGTCCCGAAGGTCGCCGACGTCGTCACGGTGGACCTGCTGGATGCGGTGATGCGCGGGCAGGAGCCGACGGCGGAGAAATGGCGGCATCTGCGCCGTGCGGCGAGCAGCAGCCGGCAGCCCATCTGGCCGCTGAGCCCGGTGGGCGAAAAGATCATGTTCTCGCCGGCGGCGCCGCAGACACGGGCGTTGGAGCAAGGACGGGCGGTGCTGACCGCGGACCTGCGGCAGGCGCGGGAGTGGCAGGAGCAGGACCCGGACGGCACCCGGACGGCACTGGAGCGCGGGTTGCATTCGCTGGTGACGGTGCCGCTGCGGGCGCGAGGTGTGCCGCTGGGCGTGGCGAACTTCTACCGGATGGGGGATTCACCGGCGTTCGAGCAGGAAGACCTGATCTTCGCGGAGGAGTTGGGGGCGCGGGCTGCGGTGGCCATCGACAACGCGCGGCGGTTCACCCGGGAGCATGCGATGGCGGTGACGCTGCAGCGGAGTCTGCTGCCGCGGGGGCAGCCGGAGCAGGAGGCACTGGACGTGGCCTGGAGGTATCTGCCGGCGGAGGCGGACGTGGGGGTGGGCGGGGACTGGTTCGATCTCATCCCGCTGCCGGGCGCACGAGTGGCGCTGGTGATGGGCGACGTCGTCGGTCACGGGCTGCACGCGGCGGTGACGATGGGGCGACTGCGCACCGCGGTCCAGAACTTCTCCGCGCTGGACCTCCCGGTGGACGAGGTTCTCGGGCACCTGGACGAACTGGTCGTCCGTGTGGACAGCGAGGAGGGCACGGCCGAGGCCGCGGAAGCCCACGAGGTGGAGGGAATGACGGGAGCGACGTGTCTGTACGCGATCTACGACCCGGTAGCGGGGACATGCACGGTGGCCCGTGCGGGACACCTCGACCCGGTGCTGGTGTACCCCGACGGGACCGTCACCTGTCCGAACGTACCCGCCTCGGCCCCGCTCGGACTGGGAGGCTACCCCTACGAGACCTGCGACCTGGCCCTGCCCGAGGGCTCACGACTGGTGCTGTACACCGACGGGCTGGTGGAGCACCGCACCCGCGACATCGACGTCGGGCTGGTTGAGCTGCGCCGGACGCTGCAGCAAGCCGGGCGGCGCACTCCCGAGGAGACGTGTCAGGCGGTGGTCGACGCGATGATGCCGGCACACCCCACCGATGACATCGCGCTGCTGGTGGCGAGCACCCGGTTGTTCCCGCCGTCACGCGTGGCGGAGTGGGACGTACCGCCGGATCCTGCGGCGGTGGCCTCGGTGCGGTCGGGTTGCAGCGCGAAGTTGCGGGAGTGGGAGCTGGAGGAGCTCGTTTTCACCACGGAGCTGATCGTCAGCGAGTTGGTCACGAACGCGATCCGGTACGGATCACCTCCCATCAAGGTACGGCTGCTGCACGGGCGCTGTTTGACCTGCGAGGTGTCGGACAGCAGCAGTACCTCGCCGCGTCTGCGGCGGGCGGCGACCACGGACGAGGGTGGCCGGGGCCTGTTCCTTGTGGCGCAGCTCGCTCAGCGCTGGGGCACGCGGTACACACGCGGTGGCAAGGTCATCTGGGCCGAACACCCCCTGGCCGACGGCGCGTCCGCCGCTGAGGCCGGCCCATCGGCCGACGTTCTTCTTGAGCAGTTCGATGATCCCGCCCTGTGACGCAGCCGGACTTCCCGATCCGCCGGGCTGGGCTCACGGCTCGTTTCGGAGGGCGGCCGGCCGCGCACGTACCCGGGCCTTGTCGCCTTGCGGGCCGAAGATGTGGAGGATCTCGACGGGACGGTCACCGCTCGGGCCGAACCAGTGCGGCTCGGCCGTGTCGAACTCGGCCACCTCACCGGGGCGGAGCGTGAGTTCGCGCTCGCCGAGCACGAGCAGCAGCTCTCCCGCGAGGACGAAGAACCACTCGTAGCCGGTGTGGGTGACGAGCCTGCGCGGGCCGGGCGCGATGACCTGCTTGAAGACCTGGAGGCGACCCGGGTACTGCGTCAACGGCACCAGGACGCTTCCGTTCTTGCGGTGCTGCAGCGGAGTCAGGTGAACCCGCGGGTCGCCGGTTGCCGGGGCGGCGATGAGCTGATCGAGCGCGACGTGGTGTGCCCGCGCGAGCGGAATGAGGAGCTCCAGGGTCGGGCGCCGCTTGCCGGACTCGAGCCGCGAAAGGCCGCTGACCGAGATGCCGGTCGCCGCCGACAACGCCTCCAGGGTCATACCGCGGTCGCGGCGCAGCGAGCGCAGTCGGGGCCCGATGGCGGCGAGCAGGTGTTCCAGTTCGGCATCCACGCCGCCAGTCTGCGGGCACAGAGGTCAGTGTCTCCGCCGGAGGTCACGGCGTAGCCGAGTTTTTTGCAGTCCTTGCAAAGTTCCTGTCCGATCCGGTCTCGACGACCCGATCTTGTTGCTCAGGCCTGTGAGGTCCCGATTCCGCGGGCACCACGAAGCGCCACGAAGGAGCAACTCATGAAATCCGAACCCGGCCCGCCCAGGCGCTGGACGGTGCTGGCCATCTGCTGTCTGAGCCTGTTCCTGGTCGGACTGGACACCACGATCGTGAACGTCGGCCTGCCCTCGATAGGCGCCGGCCTGCACGTGGGAACCCGTGGCCTTGAGTGGACGGTCGACGCGTACACGCTCGTCCTGGCCGGCCTGCTGATGTCGTCCGGTGCGCTGGCCGACCGCATCGGCAGGCGACGCGTGTTCAGGCTCGGGCTGGTCGTGTTCGGCGTCGCGTCCGTGGCGTGCGCATGTGCGCCGACCTTCGGTGTGCTGGTCGCGGCCCGCGCGGCGCAAGGTGTCGGCGCCTCGATGCTCAGCCCGGTGGCTCTCGCGATCGTCGTCAACGTGATGACCGAGCCGAAGGAACGAGCGCGCGCGATCGGCGTTTGGGCGGCCGTCTTCGGCGTCAGCATGGCCGCCGGGCCCCTCGCGGGCGGCCTTCTCGTCTCGGGTGTCGGTTGGCGGTCGGTGTTCTGGATCAACGTGCCGGTCGTCGCCGTGGCGCTGATCCTGACCGGGATCTTCGTCCCGGAGTCCCGTGCGGAGCGGCCGCGTCGGCTCGACGGCCCGGGGCAACTGCTGCTGACCCTCGTGGTCGGCGGTTCGGTCGCGGTGCTGATCGAGGGACCGCACATCGGGTGGGGCTCGCCCGCCGCGATCACCGGCTACGTCCTCGTCGCGTTCACCGCCGCCGCTTTCGGGTGGGTCGAGTCGCGACGGACCGAGCCACTGGTGGACCTCCGGCTCTTCCGGCGGCGGCCGTTCATCGCCGCTGTCGTGGGCGCCGTCGCGGTGTTCGTCGCCCTCAGCGCGACCCTCCTGCTCAACACCTTCTACCTTCAGCATGCGAGAGGCATGACCCCGGCGGCCGCAGGAGTCGTCACACTCCCGATGGCCATCGCGGCGACCGTGTGCGCGCCACTCTCCGGGATGCTCGTCGGGCGTTTCGGCCCGCGCCCGCCTCTGCTGCTCGCCGGGGGTTTCACCACCGTCGGCGGCCTCTGCCTCGTGGGTATCGGCAATCACACCGACATCCGGTTGCCGGCGCTGGCCTACCTGCTCGTCGGCATCGGGTTCGGATTCGCGAACGCGCCGATCACCAACTCCGCGGTCAGCGGCCTGCCACCCGCCCAGGCCGGCTTCGCGGGTGGGATCACCTCGACCGCCCGCCAGTTCGGCTCCGCCCTCGGCATCGCTGTCGCGGGCAGCGCCATCGTCGGCGCCGCGCCCGCACAGCTCGCCCAGGCCTCACGTCCCGGCTGGTTCCTTGTCGCCGGCTGCGGTCTGCTCGTCCTTGTCGTGGCCCTGGTGGCGCCGGCGCCGGCTGCCGGCAGGGCGGTGAGTCAGTCGGTGCCGCTTCCGTACGGGCGGGTCAGGATTTCCAGGTTGTGGCCGTTCGGGTCGTCGAAGTAGGTGCCGCGGCCGCCGTCGTTGGTGTTGATCTCGTGAGGACGGTGGTGGCCCGGGTCCGCCCAGTAGGTGAGGCCGGCGGCCTGGACGCGGGCGAAGATCTCGTCGAAGTCGTCCTCGGAGACGAGGAAGGCGTAATGCTGGGGTGTGATCGGCGAGGTCGTGTCCATGTAGTCCAGCGTGACGCCGTTGGGTATCGGGACCGGGATGAACGGGCCGTATTTCGGGCCCACCTGGAGACCCAGGATGTCGGCGAGGAACTGCGCCGACGCCTTCTTCTCCCGGGCGGCGACGATCGTGTGGTTCAGCTCGACGGGCATCGCGAGAACCTCCCTGCGCACTGGGGGGCACGGGGTGCGTCACCGGCTGACGCACCCGGCCACTCTCCACACTAGGCAGCCGACACCCCCGATCCCAGCCCTCCCCGAGGGAACTCAGGTCCACCGAAGATCCCGGTGGGGGCGCTCACGTCCCTGGTCGGTGGGCCGTACCTCTCGTGGCTGCTGGGGCGGACGGGGCCCTAACCAGTGAACCGGCGTTGGCGCTGGACGACGCGCTTACGGGGTGCCGCTTCCGTGGGACGGGAGCCGCCCCTGGCGGCACGCATGCCCACAGCTACGACGGCACCCCGTCCGCACCCGGAACTAGATCGTCGCCGTGTCGATCACGAAGCGGTAGCGGACGTCGCTCGCCAGCACCCGCTCGTACGCCTCGTTGATCTCGGACGCGCTGATCAGCTCGATCTCGGCTCCGAAGCCGTGCTCGGCGCAGAAGTCGAGCATCTCCTGGGTCTCCTGGATGCCACCGATGCCGGAGCCCGCGAGGGTCTTGCGGCCGCCGATCACCGAGAACAGGTTGAGCCGGACGGGCTCCTCGGGCGCGCCCACGTTCACGAAGGCGCCGTCCGTCTTCAGCAGGGAGAGGTAGGCGTCCAGGTCGAGGGGGGCGGAGACGGTGGACAGGATCACGTCGAACGTGCCGCTCAGCTCCTCGAAGGTCTTCGGGTCGCTGGTGGCGTAGTAGTGGTCGGCGCCCAGCTTCAGGCCGTCGTCCTTCTTGCGCAGCGACTGGGAGAGGACGGTGACCTCGGCGCCCAGCGCGTGCGCGATCTTGACGCCCATGTGGCCGAGCCCGCCCATGCCGAGGACGGCGACCCTCTTGCCGGGGCCGGCGTTCCAGTGCTTGAGCGGGGAGTACGTGGTGATGCCGGCGCACAGCAGCGGCGCGGCCACGTCGAGGGAGAGGCCGTCGGGGATGCGGACGGTGTACTTCTCGTCGACGACGATCTTCTCGGAGTAGCCGCCGTAGGTGGGCTCGCCATTCTTGTCGAGGGCGTTGTACGTGCCGGTCATACCGCCGCCGGTGCAGTACTGCTCCAGACCGGCCTTGCAGTTGTCGCACTCGCGGCAGGAGTCGACCATGCAGCCGACGCCCACCCGGTCGCCGACCTTGAACTTGGTGACACCCGAACCGACCTCGGAGACGATGCCCGCGATCTCGTGGCCCGGCACCATCGGGAAGATCGCCTCCCCCCAGCCCTCGCGGGCCTGGTGGATGTCCGAGTGGCAGATACCGGCGAACTTGATGTCGATCAGGACGTCGAACTCGCCGACCTCGCGACGCTCGATGGTGGTGCGCTCCAGCGGAGCCTTGGCGGCGGGGGCGGCGTACGCGGCGACAGTGGTCATGCCGGGGTTCTCCTCAGGAGTGGTCTGTCCTGTACCCGGCTGCCTTCGGTCGGGCACGGACTCCAGCCTGCAACACCTGCCAGGGTTCACCCAGGCCACGGCTCTGCGTACGTCCGCTGGTCCTACTACTGGTGGGGTCAGGCTCCGCTGCGTACGACCGTGAATACTGGACGGATGGATGAACAGCCCTCGCAGGAGTCCGCCGGCGGGACGGGGCGACCGCTGGACCGGCGTGCCGAGCTCAGTGAGTTCCTGCGCAGCCGCCGGGCCCGGCTGAAGCCGGAGGACGTGGGAATGCCGGACTTCGGGCGGCACCGCCGGGTGCCCGGCCTGCGCCGTGAGGAGCTGGCCCAGCTGGCCGGCGTGTCCGTCGCGTACTACACACGCCTCGAGCAGGGCAACGGACGGAACGTGTCGGCGGAGGTGCTGGACGCGATCGCGCGGGCGCTGCGGCTGACCGACGCGGAGCACGCGCATCTCACGCACCTGGCGAAGCCGAAGCAGCTGAAGAAGAAGCAGACGGCTCGGCCGCAGCAGGTGCGGGGGGCGTTGCGGCAGCTCCTCGACACGCTGGACGGAGTTCCCGCGTACATCACCGGGCGGCGCTCCGACATCCTCGTGTGGAACCGGATGGCCGCGGCGGTCTTCGGGGACTGGTCGGAGCTGCCTCCGCAGGACCGGAACTGGGCGCGGATGGTGTTTCTCACGCCCGAGTACCGGGATCTGTTCGTGGAGTGGGAGCAGAAGGCGATCGACATCGTGTGCATGCTGCGCATGGACGCGGGGTGCTATCCGGACGATCCGCGCCTGTCCGGCCTCGTCGGTGAACTCTCCGTGAAAAGCGAGGAGTTCAGGCGACTGTGGGCCACGCATGACGTCAAGGAGAAGAGCTTCGGGGTCAAACGTCTGCGCCACCCGCTCGTCGGCGAGCTGACGCTCTCCTTCGAGTCGTTCCGCCTGGCCGACGACTCGGATCAGACCCTGATCACGTACCACGCCGAACCGGGATCCCCGTCGGGAGAGGCGCTGCGCCTCCTGGCGTCCTGGGGCACGGACGCGACGCGCGCGGGCGCGGCGTCCCCACAGTAGTTTTTTTCGCCTCTCCGCCCCCAACCCCCGCTCCTCAAACCCCGCAGGGGCTGGATCCAGCCCGTCCGGCGTTTGAGGACGAGCGCGAAGCGCGATACGGGGGGCCTGGGGGGCGGAGCCCCCAGATACGGGACGGCAGGGGCGGAGGGGGCGAAACCCTCCCTTACGGCCGGTACGGCGGCGCGGCCCCCCAGGTCCACTTGGGCACCGGCTGCTCCCCGGGCGGGCTCGCGTCCGGGCCGGAGAAGTAGAGGGCCAGCCTCGTGCCCCACTCCGCGTACGCGAGGAAGGCCGAGCGGAACTCGGCGTCGGTCGGCAGCCCCGCGTCGTCCGCCGCGTCCTGAAGGAGGTTGACCCAGCGCCGGCGCTGGACCTCGGAGATCCCCTTGCCCAGGTGTTTGGCGACCATGTGCCCGTGTCCGCCCTGCGTCTCGGAATACGCCGGCGGTCCGCCGAAGACCTCCCCGAGCCAGAGGGCGACATGGGCGGCGTGCTCGGCGCCCAGGTCCGCGAACAGGGGTGCCAGGACGTCGTCCTTGAGGACCTTGTCGTAGAAGACCTCCGTCAGCCGGGTGAAGGCCTCGGCCCCGCCCGCCCAGGCGTAGAGGGTGGGCACCGACGCCCCGGTGCCGCGCACCGTTGTCGGCTTGTAGTGGCGCATCTCCTCGATGTTCCCGATGAAGGGCCGGATCTCGGCGAGAAAGTCGGGGAAGAGCTCCGACTTGCGGAAGCCCTCGACGTGGTCCTCGGTCGACGTCCATGTGATCCGCAGGATGAAGTGCTCGAAGTCCTCCTCGCAGCGCGCGAGTTCGTAGTCGACGCACTGGGGGGCCGCGGCAAGCTGGGCGGCGGCCCGGGTGTAGGCGGCCAGGAACTCCGCCGACTGCTGCTCGGGAATCCGGTAACGGATGTATTCGACAGTCGAAACGGTCATGCCCCCACACAAACACGGACCGGCCGCCGGAAGCCCTGCTTCCGGCGGCCGGTTCGCTACGGGCTCACTTCCCGTAGTACGCGTTGTAGATGGAGATCGTCGCCTTGTTCCCCTTCTTGTCGGCGATCTTGGCGTGGAAGGAGATGCCCTTGCCCTTCGCCGGGTTCTTGAAGGTGATCTTGCCGTTCTTGACGTCGAGCCTGGTCCAGCTCTGGCCGTAGTCGTACGACACGTACACGGCAAGCGACTTCAGGTGGGAACCCGCGGCAGCGCCCTGGACCGTCACCGGAATGGTGACCTTCCGGCCGGCGGGGCCGCGGCTGTCCAGGCCGAGGGACGCGCCGAAGCGGACCGTGGAGACCGGCAGCTTCGCCTCGTCGGTCTTCTTGGACCGGAACGTCCAGCTCGCGTCGATCCGGGTGGAGGCCGCGGCCACCTTCACGGAACGCTTGACGGACGTGGTCAGCTTGTACGCCGCGTCCGCGTCCGGCACCTTGAACTGGCCGCTGCCGTCCAGCGGATCATCGGTCTGCGCGATCTCGGTGCCGTTGCGGTAGAGGGTTGTCCTCACCGAGGTGTAGACGGAGCCTCCGGTGTGCGCCTGGCCGTCCGCGAACAGCGGCAGATAGCCGTCGATGTACTTGCCGTCGCGGTAGACGCCGTACACGCCGCCGATCTTGGGGCCGAAGACGCCGGTGTTGAACGTCTTCGAGTAGCTCTTGCCCGCCTTGAAGGTGTGCGCGTCCTCCTCGGTGTAGAAGGCCTCGCTGATCGGGTAGCCATCGGCGTCCTTGCGGCCGAACTGCTCGACGTCGAAGCTCCACTGGACCCGGTCACCGGTGGACAGATGCAGCGTGCGGGTGCCCGGCAGCTTCTGCTCGACCCCGGTCCCGAAGGAGAAGTCGGTGGGCAGGAAGCTGTTCGCGGTCACCACACCCGTCTTGCCGGAGGCCGCGGCACCGATCCGGGTCTTCAGCGTGGCCAGTTCGCCGGCCTTGTAGTGCTTGACGTGCGCGCCCTGCAGCCTGGTGACCTTGCCGCCGGTGAAGATGTCGTACTCGGTGTCGTCGCCCTTCGTCCAGGTGCCCGACCAGCTCTGGGACAGACCCGAGGAGACCGCCGGGCCGATGTGCGCGGTCCGCAGGTCCTGGAAGGAATCCGCTCCGATGCCGAAACCGCCGCCCGCGGGGTCGTACATGTACGAGACCATCGCGGCGACCGGCTTGGCCCCGTCGTCCGGCACCGTGATGTCGGCGGACTTGGCCGTGCGCTGGTCGATCGTCACCGAGACGTTCTTGGTGACGCTCAGCTTCGGCTGGAGCAGCCAGTCGACGCCGCCGTCCGCGCCGACGGGGTCCTTCACCAGCTGGGAGCTGAGGGTGTAGGTGCCCCTGGGCACCCGGATGGTCTCCGCCTTGCCGGTGCCCTCCGTGAAGAAGCTCCGTCCGTCACCGGACGCCGAGAGGGCGGAGAGGTCGGTGAAGTGGGTCGGCTGCTGACCGTCCCGCGCGAGGTACTTCAGCTTGACGTCGTACGACTCCACCTCGCGCTGCACCCCGGCCGCGGTCCGCACCGACTGGCCGCCGCCGGTGGCCGTCACATACGCCGAGTACGCGCCGTTGGTGGTGCCGCCCAGCTTGGTGTCGACGGTGACGCCGACCGAGGCCTTGCCGCCCGCCGGGACCTTCAGTGTCTTCGCGCCGAGCTTGAAGAAGCCCGCGGGAGCCGCCTGGCCCTTGGGGTTGGTGGCGGTCGCCACGAGAGTGAGGGTGACGTCCTTCGCAGCGAGGTTGCGGTACGTCAGTTGCCTGGTCACCGGCTTGTCGTCGGTGTGCGGCCACAGCGCTACGGGGAAGCTCACCGAGCTCGGGTCGGCGATCACCGACTGCTTGATCGCCCTGTCGACCGCGATCCGGCCCGAACCCTGCTGGAACGGCGTGTATGTGCCGCCCTTCGCGGAGCCGGTCAGCGCGGCCTTCAGTTCGGCGAACGTCCAGGTCGGGTGCTCCTGCTTGAGGATCGCCGCCGCGCCCGCGACATGCGGGGTCGCCATCGACGTACCGGAGAGCGTCAGATAGCCCGGCGGCTTCTCGCCGACCTCCTTGTCGATGAGGCTGCCCGGGGCCGCGGCGGCCGTGATGTCCACGCCGGGGGCGGTGACGTCGGGCTTGACGGCGCCGTCGAGGCCGGGGCCGCGGCTGGAGAAGGAAGCCAGCTTGTCCCTGCCGTCGACCGCGCCGACGGTGAGCGCGTCGGCCGCGCTGCCCGGGGAGCCGATGGTCTGCTCGCCGATGTCGCCGTCGTTGCCTGCGGCGATCGCGAAGAGGATGCCCTTCGACTCGGAGAGCTTGTTGACCTCGGCCTCCAGCGGGTCGATCTCAGGGGTGTCGCCGCCGCCCAGGCTGAGGTTGACGATGTCGGCGCCCTGGTCGGCGGCCCATTCCATGCCCGCGAGGATGCTGGAGTCGTCGCCGTAGCCGTCGTCGCTGAGGACCTTGCCGTTGAGGATCTTCGCGCCGGGGGCGACCCCCTTGTACTTGCCGTTCGACTTGGCGCCGGTGCCCGCCGCGATGGACGCGACGTGCGTGCCGTGGCCGAACTTGTCGGTCGCGTCGGCGGACGTGGAGAAGTTCTTGGCCGCGATCACCTGGTCCTTGAGGTCCGGGTGGGTCGCGTCGACTCCCGTGTCCAGGACGGCGATCTTGACGCCCTTGCCGTCGTAACCGGCCGCCCACGCCTTCGGGGCGCCGATCTGCGGCACCGACTTGTCGAGGCTCGCCCTGCGGACGCTGTCCAGCCAGACGTGTGCGATGCCGGAGGCGGTGGTGCCGCCGTTGTCCGTGACCGCCTTCCACAGCTCGGCCGCGTCCCGCTGCGGCGTGAGGACCGCGTCCGCGTTCAGGGACTTGAGGGTCCTGCGGAGGGTGCCCGCCTCACGGACGCCGGCCTTGGCGGCGGTCGCGGCTCCCTTGTAGCCGACGATCAGCTTCAGGCCGCGCTGCCCCGCGTCGCGGGTCTCGTTCAGCTCGGTGACATCGAAGAGCCGCTGGTCGAGCCGGCCGGCGGCTATCAGGCGCTGGGCGTCGAGCGGCACCACGAGTGTGTGGCCGGCCGCCTTGCGGATCGATACGGGTATGTGGGCGCGGCCCTTGGCGCGTTCGTAGCCGACGACACGGCCCTTGGCGTCCACGGCCACCCGGTCGCCGGTGATCAGCGTCAGGTGGTGCCGGGCCGTCACCGCGGCCTTGGACGCGCTGCTCGGGTGCTCCTGCTTGGCCGAGGCCGGGCTGGTCATTCCCGCCGCCAGGGCCACGGCGGCCGCCGTGGCCACCGTCGCCGCGCACGCTCTTTTCACTTGTCTGCGCAAGTCTCCCCCTGGAGAGGTGTTTCGGATGAATTCCCCATTCATCCGGCCGGGGGAGGTCCTGTACGCACGCACGCGCACCCCCCGGAATACGAAGTATGCCCGGGGGGTGATCGACCGCTCAATAGAGAGGTGACGGTGAAGAGTTGACGGACTTGTTCCGCTACGCTCCCACGCTCCCCCTTTGTACTTCTTTATGCTCCCGCATTCTCCTTGACAGTGATCTTCCCCTTGCGGATTGTCGCAACCCGCGGGGCCTTCTTCGCGATCGAGGAATCGTGCGTGACCATGATGAAGGTGAGCCCGTGCTCCTTCCACATGGCTTCGAGTACATCCATGATCTCGTCGCGCATGGACTCGTCGAGGTTGCCGGTGGGTTCGTCGGCGAGCAGCACCTTCGGCTGCTTGACCAGCGCCCGGGCGATCGCGACGCGCTGCTGCTGGCCGCCGGACAGCTCGGCGGGCAGATGCCCGAGCCGCTCGGCGAGTCCGACCGACTCCAGGGCCGCGGCGGCCCGTGCGCGCCGCTCCTTGGTCTTCACGCCGAGGGGCACGAGAGCGGTCTCCACGTTCTCCTGCGCGGTGAGCGTGGGAATCAGGTTGAAGCTCTGAAAAACGAAACCGATGTTCTCGCTGCGCACTTTGGTGAGCTTCGCCTCGGACAGCCTCGCCATGTCCGTGCCGTCGAGTTCGACACTGCCCGCGGTGGGGCGGTCGAGCCCGCCGAGCATCTGGAGAAGGGTGGATTTTCCGCCGCCGGTGGGGCCCTGGATGACGAGCCGGTCGCCGTCCCCGATGGTCAGGTCGACACCGGCGAGCGCGTCGACGGTTTCCTTGCCCCGCGAATAGCGCTTGGTGACGCCTCTGAGTTCGTACATGGTGCAACTCCTGGGATACGGAAGTACGTAAGGGGCAAGCGGCCTCGGGGAAGACTTCCCCGAGGCCGCTCAGGGCTTATTCGACGCGGCGCAGGGCGTCCGCGGGCCGCAGCCGGGAGGCGCGCCAGCCGCCGAAGGCGCCGGCGATCAGGCCGCCGGTGACGGCGAGGGCGACCGCGACGACGATGGTGCCCAGGCTGACGGGCGCGGTGAGCGCGACGTCCAGGGCCTTGGTCGCGGCCTGCCGTCCGGGACCACCGAAGCCGCCGCCCCCGCCGGGACCGCCGCCCTGGCCGCCGCCCGAAGCGCCCACCTGGGCCTGCAGGTTGGGGCTGATCTCGGTGACGACGTACGCGCCCGCGAGGCCGAGAGCGATGCCGAGGGCGCCGCCGACCAGACCGTTGACGATGGCCTCACCGACGACCTGGCGGGTGACCCGGCCCGACTTCCAGCCGAGTGCCTTGAGGGTGCCGAACTCGCGCACGCGGCGGGAGACGGCCGAGGAGGTGAGCAGACCGGCGACCAGGAACGCGGCCACGAGCACCGCGATCGACAGCCACTTGCCAACGTTGGAGGCGAGGCTGGAGGCGGTGGACAGGGAGCCGGAGACGGTGTCGGCGAGGTCGGCGGAGGTGGTGACCGTCGTACCCGAGATGTTCTTCTGGATGGTGCTCTTGACGCTGCTGATCTGCTGCGAGTCGGACGCCTTGACGTAGATCGTGGTGACCTTGTTCTTGGAGTCGCTGAGCGTCTGCGCCTGCTTGAGCGGGATGTAGAGATTGGCCGCCGCGTCACCGCTGTCGGGCGTCGCGATGCCGATGACCTTGTACTTGACGCCCTTGACGGTGACCGTGCCGCCGACCTTGAGCTTCTGCTCCTTGGCGTACGACTTGTCCGCGACGACGACCTTGGAGTTCGTCTCGGACGTCTTGAACGTACGACCACTGGTGATCTTCGACGAGGTCAGCGGGCCGAGGGCCGGCTTGGTGACGTCGGTTCCGAAGACGGAGTAGTTGTTGACGTCGAAGTTGGCGCCGCCGCCCTTGACGGTGCCCTCGGGCGAGGGCTGGGCGCCGCCGCCCCGGCCGCCCTGCTGGGTGCCGCCGTTCTGGTTCTGCTGGAACTGACCCCGCGTGAACTGACCGTTGACCTTGATGACTTGGAGGCTCAGTCCGCCGACGGAGTCCGCGACACCCTTCTGGGAGTCGACCTTGGTGACCGTCGAGGCGGCCAGGGTCTGGAAGCCCTGGACCATGACGCGGTCGCTGCTCTGCTCCGTGTCGGAGCCGTTGTCCTGTGCGTCGAAGTTGAAGCGCGGACGCTGGCTGGTGCTCGTGGTGGGCACCGCCGCCTTCGTGACCGTCATGTCCGTCCCCAGTCCGTACAGCGACTGGAGGACCTTGCCCTGGGCCTTCTCCATGCCCGAGGACACGGAACTGACCACGATGACCAGGGCGATGCCCAGGGCGAGTCCGGAGGCGACGACGAGGGCCGCCTTTCTGCGGCGGCGCAGTTCGCGCCTCAGGTAGGTGAAGAACATGGCCGCAAGGTAGGTACGGCGCGTGATGAAGGGATAAGGCCGAAATAAGAGAACGATGAGAAGGCTGTGGCGGGCCGCGAGTTCATCTGTGGGCGGCCGGAGAACCCTGTGGAAACGCGAAGCGGCGGCAACCCCTCAGGGCTGCCGCCGCCGTCGACGGGGTCAGGTGGCTGTCAGACGGCCGAACCGGCCTTCCACGCCGCCCAGTCCAGGTTCCAGCCGTTGAGGCCGTTGTCCGGGGCGACGGTCTTGTCGCCGGTGTTCTTGACGACCACGACGTCACCGATCAGCGAGTGGTTGTAGAACCAGGCCGCCGACGTGTTCGGGTCGCCCGCCCCCTTCGTGTCGGACAGACCGACACAGCCGTGGCTGGTGTTCACCGCGCCGAAGATGGACTTGGCGCCCCAGTAGTTGCCGTGGATGAAGGTGCCGGAGCTCGACAGACGCATGGCGTGCGGTACGTCCTTGATGTCGTACTCGCCCTTGCCGTCGTTCTTCGTGAAGCCGACCGTCGAGCCGTCCATCCGGGTCTCCTTGAACTTCTCGGAGATCACCATCTGGCCCTGGTACGTCTTGTGGTCCGGAGCACCCGCCGAGATCGGGATGGTCTTGATCGTCTTGCCGTCCTGGGTGACCTTCATGGTCTTGGTCTGGGCATCGACGATGGAGACCTGGTTACGGCCGATCTTGAAGGTGACCGTCTTCTGCTGCACGCCGTACACGCCGCTCGCGCCCTGGACACCGTCGAGGTTCAGCTTGAGGGTGACGGTGGAGCCGCCGGTCCAGTAGTTCTCGGGGCGGAAGTCGAGGCGGTTGGCGCTGAACCAGTGCCCGACGACCTCCTGGCCGCTGCTGGAGGAGACGGTGATCCCCTTCTGCACGGCGGCCTTGTTCGTGATCGCCTTGTCGAAGTTGATCGAGACCGGCATGCCGACGCCGACGGTGGAGCCGTCCTCGGGCGTGAAGTTGCCGATGAAGCTGTTGGCCGGGGCGACCGTGGCGAACGAGGCGTTCTCGTGGGCGACGCGGCCCGCGGAGTCGGCGGCCTCGGCGGCGATCTTGTACGTCGTGGCGCGGTCCAGCTGGGCGGAGGGCTTCCAGCTCTTCTTGTCGGCGGATATCTGACCGGCGACGGCGGTGCCGGACGCGGTCTGCATCGTGACGGACGTGAGCGTTCCCTTGCTCACGGTGACCGCGGTGCCGTTGTTGATGGAGGCGTTGTCGGAGCCGTCCTTGGGCGTGATCTTGATCTGGGCCTCGGAGGTCTTCTTGGCCGCCGCCTCGTCGACCTTGGCCTGCGACGAGCTGTCGCCGCCGCTCGAAGCATCGGCCTTGCTGCCTCCGCTGCACGCAGAGAGCACCAGCACCCCGCCGAGCAGTGCGGACGCGGCCATCAGGCCCTTGCGCCGCTTACTGTCCGTCATCACACGCTTCTCCATCGTTGCCGAATACCCAAAAGACACGAGAGCCCCGTAAGAACAATCAACGCTACGACCGGTTCGTCCCGTTCCACATACCGCGGAGGTGTGGGGCACACCACGTCCAGACAGAGGGACCGGTGGTGCGGAGGTGGTCAGTGCGTCTGCTGAGACGAAGAAACCCCGGACGGCGGTTGCCGCCCGGGGTCACGATTTCCCCAAGCCGCGTCAGCCGAGGGCGTCTTCCTCGTCGTCCTCGTCAGCATCATCCTCGTCGAGGTCCCAATCCGGCGAATCGGGGTCGTAGGCGATGGGCTCGCTGCTCCAGGAGGCCTGGGCGAGTTCGATCCCCGGCACCTCGCTGACCAGGTCGAACGGATCCACCAGATACGCGAGGGCCTCGGACGTGTCTTCCGTCACCGCGTTCTCGGCATGCGTGCGCTCGTCGGCCGGCATACCGGTGTCGGCGGCGATCCGGCGCAGCGCGGCCTTGGTGACGGCGTCGGCGTCGTCGACTTCCAGCACCAGTTCGACACGAAGCCGTACAAACTGTGATGTCTCAGGAGTACTCATGAGACGGAGCGTACGACCCACAGCTTGCGCGACTTTCCCACGACCCGCGCCTTTCATTAGCATCGCCCCACACGGCCAATTCGCCAGCGCCACAAGGGGATCGATATTTCGTGTCCGCCGCACGTCGATCGTTGTTGACCGCCACCGCAGCGGGGACCCTCCTGGGAGCCCTGTGGTTCGTCCCGTCCGCCAACGCGACCCAGGACGAACCCGCCCCGAGCGTCTCGGCGTCAACCTCCGCGACGGCACCCACCCCCGCGGAGCGAACTTCCGCGGAGTCGGGCACGGGGTCGGGCACGGAGCCCGGCGGGGAGCACACCCAACTCGCCGACACCGGCAGCGTCGACACGACGCCGTACGTCATCGGCGGCACCCTCTTCCTCGGCGTGGGCGCCGGGTTCGTGACCTATTCGGTGCGCCGCGAGCGCACGACGGCCTACTGAGCCCCGTGCTCCGGCGGCCCGGACAACCCGTGGGGTATCCATGCGAGACCTGACCGAGCTGACCGACGTCGAGGAACCTGCCTGGCCGCTCCTGTCCGAGACACTCGCCAGGAGCGGGGTGTCCATGGAGGTGCTGCCCGGCGACCCGGCGCTGGGCCGCGCGACCCTGCTCCAGCTGCAGACCACCGCACGGTCCTGGCTCGGCGGCATGGCGCTCAACTGCGGTGGCGTGGTGCTGGACAGCGGGTGGCTGCGGATCTACGGCAGCGCGGGCGCCGGCGCCTCGACGGGACTGCCGGGCGGGGTGACGGACCTGCCCAGCCTCGCCGAGGTCAACGAATTCCCGGAACGGGTCGATCCCGCCTGGCGCCCCCAGGGCGGACTCGTCGTCGGCCACGATGTGCTGGGCGGGGTCTTCGTCCTCAACGGGGCCGACCCCGAGGCGGTGGGCCGCCCCGGACGGCCCGGCGAGATCGTGTACTTCGCCCCGGACTCCCTGCGCTGGGAGGGCCTCGAAGTGGGCCACGCGGCCTGGCTCCAGTGGCTCCTGAGCGAGGGCACGGACCACTTCTACGACACCTTGCGCTGGCCCGGCTGGAGGGCGGAGTCGGGCGCGCTGACCGGACGGCAGGGACTGTCCGTCGTGCCCTTCCTGTGGTCGGCCCAGGCCCGGCGGGACCTGCACTCGACCAGCCGGCGCGCGGTGCCGCTGGCCGAAATCCTCGATCTGCACCGGGATTACGCCCTGAAGCTCGACTCCATCGATCCGGGGTTCATGGGCGACCTGTGAAGGGCTGGTCGCGCCCGCGCGACCAGCCCCACATGACACAGCCCCGTGCCCCTGACGGGACACGGGGCAACCAACTCCCGCTGTTACGCGGCCCTGCGTCCGCCGCCGCCCTCGCCACCGCGCTCGGTGCGACGCTGCGGGGCTCGGCCACGGCCGGCCGAACGACCAGCGGCCGCGCCGCCGCCCGTCTCGTCCCGGCGGCCGTTCGCGCCGCCGCCGCTTCCGGTACGGCGGCCGGCGGCCGTGCCTCCCGACGCCCCGCCCGCGACAGGCCGAGCACCGCGGCGTGGCTGACGACCCTGGGACTCCGTACCCGCGCCCGTACCGGCGACCGCCGGGCGCCTCGCCCCGCCGCCGGTCGCGCGCCGGGCCTTGGGCCGCTGCTTGGGCTGTTCGGCGGGCTGCGGGACCTCGATGACGATCGGGACGCCGGAGGGCTCGCGGGCGCCGGTGAGGCGGGCCAGTTCCTCGTCGCTGGACTTGATCCGGGCGGTGCGCGGGGAGATGCCGGCGTCCGACATCAGACGGGTCATCTCGCGCTTCTGCTCGGGCAGGACGAGGGTGACGACGCTGCCGGACTCCCCCGCACGGGCGGTGCGTCCGCCGCGGTGGAGGTAGTCCTTGTGGTCGGTCGGCGGATCGACGTTGACCACGAGGTCGAGGTCGTCGATGTGGATGCCGCGGGCCGCCACGTTGGTGGCGACGAGCGCGGTGACCTGACCGTTCTTGAACTGGTCGAGGGTGCGGTTGCGCTGCGGCTGGCTGCGCCCGCCGTGCAGCGCGGAGGCCCGGACGCCGTTGGCGAGCAGCCGCTTGGTGAACCGGTCGGCGCCGCGCTTGGTGTCGACGAAGAGGATCACCCGGCCGTCGCGCGCGGCGATCCGCAGGGCGACGGCCTTCTTGTCGGTCTCGTCGGCGACGTGCAGCACATGGTGCTCCATCGTCGTCACCGCGCCCGCCGACGGGTCGACGGAGTGCACCACGGGGTCGGTGAGGAACATCCGCACGAGCCGGTCGATGTTCTTGTCGAGCGTCGCCGAGAAGAGCAGCCGCTGGCCGCCCGGCTCGACCTGCTGAAGCAGCGCCGTGACCTGCGGCATGAAGCCCATGTCGGCCATCTGGTCGGCCTCGTCGAGCACGGTGATGGCGACCTGGTCGAGGGCGCAGTCGCCGCGCTCGATGAGGTCCTTGAGCCGCCCCGGGGTGGCCACCAGAACCTCGGCGCCGCGGCGCAGTGCCCCGGCCTGCCGGCTGATCGACATACCGCCGACGGCCGTGGCCACGCGGAGGTTGACGGCGGTCGCGTACGGCGTCAGCGCGTCGTTGACCTGCTGCGCGAGTTCGCGGGTGGGGACGAGGACCAGCGCGAGCGGCTTCCTTGCCTCGGCCCGGCGGCCGGCCGTACGGGCCAGCAGGGCGAGTCCGAAGGCGAGCGTCTTGCCCGAGCCGGTGCGGCCACGGCCGAGGACGTCGCGTCCGGCGAGGGAGTTGGGCAGGGTCGCACCCTGAATCGGGAACGGCTCGGTGACGCCCTGCGCCGCGAGCGTCTTCGTCAGGGCGGCCGGCATGTCCAGCGCGTCGAAGGAGTCGACGGCGGGCAGCGCGGGCGTGAGCGTCTCGGGCAGGGAGAACTCCTGCGGCGGCGCGGCCTTGCGGGCCGCGCCCTTACCGGCGCCCCGGCCGGGGTTGCGGCCGGCGTTCCTCGCGGAGCCGCCGGTCTGGGCACCGCCACGTGCATTCGCCGGCCGCTTACGGACGGGACGTTCGGATCGAGTCATGCTGGATCTGGATTTCCTTCCTGGGCCCCACGGACAGCACACGCACTGCGCTCACAGCGCGAGCCGGGACCCGCACCCGAAGGTGCGGGTCCCGGCTCTGAAAAGCGCGTCCCGAATTAGGCGGGGACGATGTTCTCCGCCTGCAGGCCCTTCTGGCCCTGGGCGACGTCGAACGAGACCTTCTGGCCCTCCAGCAGCTCACGGAAGCCGGAGCTGGCGATGTTGGAGTAGTGGGCGAAGACGTCGGGGCCGCCGCCGTCCTGCTCGATGAAGCCGAAGCCCTTTTCCGAGTTGAACCACTTCACGGTGCCTGTAGCCATTGTTCTCTCCTGAACAGGTAGCGGACCCAATCCGGAGATGCACCGGGAAAAGCCGGAGTTGCCGGTAAAACAAAACGCGCCTGCGGAGGATTCCGATCAGGCGCACAAAGTAAATGGGTACCAAAAACGTATCAATGTGACAGTAGCACACTTGCGCTGCCTTCCGGCACCGAGAGGCCCTGCTGTGACGGAGGCCACCGTACACCGGACGGCGGCCCCCTTCACGTACCGCGGCTCCTACAGGAGCGGACCCGTCACCGGCTCCACCGCCGCCACCACATGACCCCCGCGCACGAACGTGTCCGCGGCCTCCAGGTCGGGGGCGAGGAAGCGGTCCGGGCCCGGGCCCTGGACGCCGGCGGCCCGCACCGCGTCGATGACCGCCCGCGACGCCGGGGCCGGGGTCAGGCCCTCGCGCAGCTCGATCGCGCGGGTGGCGGCATACAGCTCGATCGCGACGATGCGGGTCAGGTTGTCCACGGCCGTACGCAGTTTGCGCGCCGCCGACCAGCCCATGGAGACGTGGTCCTCCTGCATCGCGGAGGACGGGATGGAGTCCGCGGAGGCCGGTACGGCGAGCCGCTTCATCTCGCTGACCAGCGCGGCCTGCGTGTACTGGGCGATCATCAGGCCCGAGTCCACGCCGGCGTCGTCCGCGAGGAACGGCGGCAGGCCGTGCGAGCGGTTCTTGTCGAGGAGACGGTCGGTGCGGCGCTCGGCGATGGAACCGAGGTCGGCTGCGGCGATGGCGAGGAAGTCGAGGACGTAGGCGACCGGGGCGCCGTGGAAGTTGCCGTTCGACTCGACGCGGCCGTCGGGCAGCACGACGGGGTTGTCGACGGCGGAGGCGAGTTCGCGCTCGGCGACGGTGCGCGCGTGCGCCAGGGTGTCCCGGCCCGCGCCCGCGACCTGCGGGGCGCAGCGCACGGAGTAGGCGTCCTGGACGCGCGGGGCGTCGTCCTGGTGGTGCCCGGTGAGTTCCGAGCCCTTCAGGACGGCCAGCATGTTGGCGGCGCTGGCGCCCTGACCGGGGTGCGGGCGGATGGCGTGCAGTTCGGGGGCGAGGACCTTGTCCGTGCCGAGCAACGCCTCCATGGAGAGGGCGGCCGTCACGTCGGCCGACTTGTAGAGCGTCTCCAGGTCGGCGAGGGCCATCACCAGCATGCCGAGCATGCCGTCGGTGCCGTTTAGGAGGGCGAGGCCCTCCTTCTCGCGCAGCTCGACGGGGGTGATGCCGGCCTCGGCGAGCAATTCACCGGCCGGTCCCACGACGCCGTCGGGTCCCTCGGCGTCACCCTCGCCCATGAGGGTCAGTGCGCAGTGGGACAGCGGTGCCAGGTCGCCGGAGCAGCCGAGCGAGCCGTACTCGTGGACGACGGGGGTGATCCCGGCGTTGAGGATGTCGGCCATGGTCTGCGCGACCTCGGGCCGGACGCCGGTGTGTCCCGAGCAGACGGTCTTCAGCCGCAGGAACATCAGCGCGCGGACGACTTCACGCTCGACGCGCGGGCCCATCCCGGCGGCGTGCGAGCGGACGATGTTGCGCTGCAGCTGGGCGCGCAGCTCCGGGCTGATGTGCCGGGTCGCGAGGGCGCCGAAACCGGTGGAGACGCCGTAGACGGGTTCCGGCTTGGCCGCCAGCGCGTCCACGATCTCGCGGGCCGCGGCGAGGGCCGCCACCGCCTCGTCGGAGAGCTCGATCCGGGCGCCGTCGCGCGCCACGGCGAGTACGTCGGACGCGGTCACGCCGGACGTCCCCACCACCACAGTGTGCATATCCATATTCAGGAGCGTACGCAGTGAATTCGATGATGTCACTAGTGGGTGGCCGGTTTACCCCTTACTCCGGCATACGTCACAGCCGTCACCGCGTCATGGGCGGTGCGGCTCGTGCCGCCCCCGGAAGCGCCGGCGCTCCCCGGCCGTGGGCGACGGCGCGTCCGCGAGGCGTACGACGGGGTCGTCGGGGCCCTCGCGCCCGGCGACCACGGGCTTGGCGGCCCGTTCGGCCTTCGCGCGGTACTGCGCGGCGTCGGCGAGCCGGAACAGCCGGCGCGCCGAGCGCACCGGGCCGATCGGATCCCCGGTCGAGGCGACCCCGCATGCCACCCCCTCCCCCAGCTCCAACTCGGCGGCACGCAGGCAGAGTTCGGCGGCGACGCGGACGACCTCGTCCGCCGCCGGGCCCACCGCCAGCAGACAGAACTCGTCGCCGCCGAGGCGCGCGGCGAGGGTGCCCGGGAGCATGGCCCCGCACAGGGACAGCACGGATCCGAACCGCTCGAGGAGCCGGTCGCCGACCGCGTGCCCGCAGGTGTCGTTGACGTGCTTGAGCCCATTGATGTCGCAGACGACGAGGCTGACCGCGGTCGCGTCGTCCTTGTGCTGCTCGATCGCCTCGTCGAGGCGTACGTCCACGGCGCGGCGGTTGGCGAGCCCGGTGAGGGCGTCCGTGAACGCCAGCCGGCGCGCCTCCTCCAAGCGCTCGGTCTGGGCGATCCCGGCGGCGACGACGGAGGCGAGGACGGTCGCGAAGTCGGCGTCGGCCCGGTCGAAGACGGGGGCGCCGGCCGGGCGGGCCACGTACAGCTCGCCCCAGGCGCGGCCGTGCAGCACGATCGGGGCGACGACGCAGCAGCCGCGGCCCCGTCTGCGCAGTGCGGCGACCCGCTGGTGGCAGTATCCGGCGGGGCCGGCCGCCGGGCCCTCGGCGGTCTCCACCCAGGCGTTGGGCCCGCGGCCACCCGCCCAGCGCTCGTGCAGGAACTCGGTGATCTCCGGGAACTGGTGCACCGGGTAGGCCTCCCCCTCGGGGAACTCCTCCTCGTCCGGGGCCCGGTCGCCCACGTTGACCAGCACCCTCAGCCGGCCGAGCTCGCGCTCCCACGCGGAGAGCGCGGCGAAGCTTCCGGCCAGCGCGTGGCACGCGCCGCGCGCCGCCGCCCGCCACGACTCGCGCGGTGTGTGCGCCGCCGCCATCCCCTGCGCCAGCGCCACCACGGCCCTCAGCCGTCTGTCCTCACCCATCACCCCAGGCTAGGGATGTTTACCACAATTTGGGACATTGGTATGGCGAACAGGGGTCGCAGCGGCCGCACTGGCCGTCACGGCTGCGGACCTGCGTGCCGGGGGCCGACAACCGCCCCGCCCCCGTAACCGCGGGCCTGCGCGCCGAGGGACGGCAGCCCACCCACCACCGCCAACTGCGGGCACGCCCGCCTGGGAACGGCAGCCCACCCACCACCGCCAACTGCGGGCACGCCCGCCTGGGAACGGCAGCCCACCCGGACCGTCACAGCTGCAGGCATGCGCACCTGGAACGGCAGCCCACCCGACCGTCGCAGCTGCGGACGATCGTGCCGCTGGGCGGCAGCCGCACCAAAGACAGCGGCACGCTGTCAGCGTCGGCAGGCGCACTCACCCCGACGGCCCCCCCCTGGGTGCCCCATAGGCAGCGGGGTCAGCCCCGGTGCCCGGCGGGCAGGGGGGCCAGCCCTACTCCCCCGGCCACGACGGTGGCCGCTTCTCGTTGAACGCCGCCACCCCCTCCGCCCGGTCCCCCGAGAAGGCGACGGAGCGCCACGCGGCGTCCTCGACCTCCAGGCCGGCCCGGAGGTCGAGCCCCTGCCCGAGCCGCAGCGCACGCTTGGCGGCGCGCAGCCCGACCGGCGAGTTCGCGGCGATGCGGGCGGCCAGCGCGAGCGCCTCCGCACGGTCCTGCCCCGCGTCCACAAGCTGGTCGATCAGCCCCAACTCCCCCGCCTCGGCGGCCTGCAGACGGCGCGCCGAGAAGATCAGCTCGGCCGCACGGGCGGCCCCGACCCGGCGCGGCAGCAGCTGCGTACCGCCGCCACCGGGGATCACTCCGACGGACACCTCGGGCAGCCCCACGACCGCCGTACGGTCGGCCACGATCAGGTCGCACGACAGCGCCAGCTCGAACCCACCGCCCAGCGCGAAGCCGTGCACGGCGGCGACGGTCGGCATCGGCAGCTCCAGCACACCGGTGTACGCGGCCCGCGCGACCGGCCGCTGGCGCACGAGGTCCGCGTCGCTGAAGGAGTTGCGCTCCTTGAGATCGGCACCGACACAGAAGGCGCGCTCATGGGTGGAGGTGAGCACAACCACGCGTACGTCCCGGTCGGCGGCGAGCGCCTGGCAGGCGGCGGCGATCGACCGGGCCATGTCGGTCGACACCGCGTTCATGGCCTTGGGCCGGTCGAGGGCGAGCTCGGCGACGTACGCGTGCCGTCGTACGACGACGAACTCCCCGAACCGCCGCTCGCCCCCCGACTCCGCCTCCTGCGCCGTCCCTTGCTCCACCATGACACCCTCCCGGTTAACGCGGGTTAACTTCCGACCGCCCGATCATCGCAGCCGCCGCCCTCCGGCGAAACCCACGGCCTCGCCGCGCAGGTCCCCGTTCGAGTGACATGCCGCCCAACTCCCGCCCGCTGCCCCCAAACCGCGCATAACCTGCGCACCGCCACGGCGCTTCGGGGGGCGTCGGGCACGTTGGGGAGGGATGACCATGACGAACCGAGTGACGACACTGGCGACCGGCAACCGGCCGGTGCCCGCGAGGGCCGCGCGTACGGCGCCGGCGTCCACGGGCCCGGTGCGGGAGCCCGCTCTCACGGGTCCGGAAACCGGCGAGGACGAGACGGTCCTCGATCCTCAGCGGCTCCGCCCCGTCCGGGGCCGGCACCGCAGGCCCCGTCCCCGGCGAGTGCTCTTCGCCGTCGGCGGACTCGCGCTGGCGGCGGGGGCGCTGAGCTTCGTACGGATGGCACCGGAGTCGGTGCTCGGGGGTGGCGGCAGCGCGGAGGCCGAGTCGCGCGCGGGAGCCGCCGCCACGGACACGGCGGGCGACGCCGTCACCACCGTGGAGGCCGTGCCGTCCGCACGGCCCGAGGCCGCCACGGCGACCGCCCCGATGGGCGGGGCGAGCGCGTCACCGACGCCGGGCGTGAGCCTCGTGCCGGCACCGCTCGCGTCGACGCCTGCGTCGGTCCCGCCGGGTCACGGCAGCACCCCCGTGACCAGCGCGCCGGATGCGACCGGCATCCCCAGCGCCCCGAGGACCACATCACCACCGGCGCCCCCGACCACGCCCGCCGTCCCGCGGCCCACCCCGACCGCGACCACCCACGCCCCGGACCCGCAGCCCGAGCCCCCGGAAGTGTGCGTGCCGATCGTCGGAATCTGCGTGAACGCGCTGGGGGCAGCACCCGGCGTCCAGGGGTGACCTAAGACTCCGCTTCCCTGCGGGCCAGCAGCCACGGTTCGATGACGCCGAGGCCGCGGACCGGGCGTTGCCACATCGGCTGGAGGGCGAAGCGGTAGGAGGGGGGTTCCTCGCCCTCCTTCTCCGCGGCGGCCGCGGCCTCGGCGGCCTCCGCCTCGGAGGCGGGCGCGTCCTTGGTGCGGATCAGTTCCTCCGCGAAGGCGCCGTCCACGAGGACGGCGTCGCGTGGCGCTATGGACGTGAGGCGACTCGCCAGGTTCACGGTCGTACCGAACACGTCACCCATCCGTGTGGTCACCGTGCCGAAGGCGATGCCGACGCGCAGCTCCGGCATCGTCTCGTCGTTCGCCATCGTCTCGATGAGCCGCAGCGCGATCTCGGCGGCGATCCCGGCGTCGTCCGCCGAGTACAGGACCTCGTCGCCCAGGGTCTTGATGAGGCGCCCCCCGTGCGCGGCCACCAGGTCCGCCGCCGTGGTCTCGAAGGCCTCGACGAGTTCGCCGAGCTCCTCCTCCTCCATGCGGCGCGTCAGCCGCGTGAACCCGACCAGGTCCGCGAAGCCGACGGCGAGCCGGCGGTCGACCATCTCCTCGTCGTCGCCCGCCTGCACGACCCGGCCGGTGGCGGCGGCGAGCTGGCGCCGCCAGACGTAGACGAGGAACTCCTCCAGCTCGGGCAGCAGCAGCTCCATCAGGGGGTACGTCACCTCGGTGCGCGTCATCCCCGGTTCCGGGGGCTCGGTCAGGCCCTCCAGGAAGGAGTCGATCTGCCACTCGGCCAGACGGGCGGTGGTCTGCCCCGTGGACCGGGCGACCTGGACCGCCATCGCCTCGCTGAGCAGGCCCGCCTCCACGAGACCGGCCAGCCGCCGCAGGGCGAGTACGTCGGCTTCCGTCAGCGCCTTGGCCTGGCCGATGTCGGCGAAGCCCATGGCCCGCCAGAAGCGGGAGGCCAGCTCCATGGAGACGCCCGCGCTGCGGGCCGCCTGGAAGGGGGTGTAACGGCGCTCGGCGCCGAGGATGAGCTGCTCCAGGCGGAGCGCGAGGGGATCTTCTCCGGTGTCCGGGTCGGGGTGCGCGTCCAGTGCGCCGTTCGCGTCCGCGCGTGTCTCGGGGCGGGTGTCCGGCCGTCCGGGTGTCGTGTCGGCGACCGACTCGGCGGTACGGCCCGACTCGCCGTCGGGGGCGGGGTGGGCACCCGTGTCGGAGCCGGTGTCGTCGACGGTCACGCCTGCTGCCCTTCCGATCTGCCGCGGTCAGGTACGACCGCGCTCAACTCTACGGCAGGTGTGCGCTGGCTCACTCCTGGGACGCCGCCGGGCAGATTTCAGCCCGGTCGTGGGGGTCCCCCCGCTCGAGCGAAGCCGAGAGTGGGGAAGTCGAGGACGAGCGCGGAGCGCGATACGGGGGGTCCGGGGGCGGAGCCCCCAGGTACGGGACGGGTAGGGGCGGAGGAGGCGAAACCCACCCCTACGCCGGCCGCAGATGCACCACATCCCCCGCCCCCACCGGCTCCTGCACCCCCTCCTCCGTGGCGATGACCAGCCGCCCGTCGCCGTCGACGGCCACGGCCTCCCCGGTGATCGACCGCCCTCCGGGCAGCTCGGCCCTGACCACCCGCCCGAGCGTCGCGCACCCGGCCGCGTACGTCTCCTGAAGCCCGGACCGGGCCGGGTCGCCCTCCGCGGCCCGCCACCGCTCGTACCACTGCTCCAGCGATCGCAGCACCGCCCGCAACACGGTGTCACGGTCCGTGCTCACCGCCCCGGCAAGGGCGAGCGACCCGGCCCCGGGCACGGGGAGTTCGTCCTCGCGCAGCGTGACGTTGATGCCGATGCCGACCACCACCCCGTCGGTGCCGGCCCGCTCGGCGAGGATGCCCCCCGCCTTGCGCTCCTCGCCCCCGACGGTCACCAGCAGGTCATTGGGCCACTTGAGTGCCGTATCGACCCCGGCGGCCCGCGACAGCCCCGTGGCGACGGCGACGCCGGTGAGCAGCGGCAGCCAGCCCCAGCGTTCGACGGGCACCCCGGCCGGCTTCAGCAGGACGGAGAAGAAGAGGCCGGACCGGGCGGGCGCCGTCCACTGGCGGTCCAGGCGGCCGCGCCCGGCGTCCTGCTCCTCGGCGACGAGGACGGTGCCCTCGTTCGCCTTCTCCTCGGTGGCGAGGGCGACGAGGTCGGAGTTGGTGGACCCGGTGCGCTGCACGACCTCGACATCGCGCCAGAGCCCGTCCTCGCGGACCAGCGCCCGGCGCAGGGCGGCGGTGTTCAGCGGCGGCCGGTCCAGGTCGGACCACCGGCTGTCCTTCGCGTTCTCCTTCGCGTTCTCCTTCGCGTCGTCGTTCGCGTTGTCGTTCGCGTCTGAAGCATCTCGCGGCGTCATGCAACCCACCCTAGGTGTGGTAAACGCCGCACTGCCGAACGGTAGGCACGCCACTACGCTACGGATGAGTAGCAAGCCCCCCTTCTGAGCACCTCCCCCGAGCACTTCACCCTCACGTCCCCCTAGAGCAGGCAGGGAGCCGCATCCCGATGTCCGAGCCGGAAGAGCTGCAACACCCCGACATCCACACCACCGCGGGCAAGCTCGCGGACTTGCAGCGCCGCATCCAAGAGGCGACGCACGCCGGCTCGGAGCGCGCCGTCGAAAAGCAGCACGCCAAGGGCAAGTTGACGGCCCGTGAGCGGATCGAGCTGCTGATGGACGAGGGCTCCTTCGTCGAGTTCGACGAGTTCGCACGGCACCGCTCGACCGACTTCGGGCTGGAGAACAACCGCCCGTACGGCGACGGTGTCGTCACCGGCTACGGCATGGTCGACGGCCGCCCGGCGGCCGTGTTCTCGCAGGACTTCACCGTCTTCGGCGGCGCGCTCGGCGAGGTCTTCGGCCAGAAGATCATGAAGGTGATGGACTTCGCGCTGAAGACCGGCTGTCCGGTCATCGGCATCAATGACTCGGGCGGCGCCCGTATCCAGGAGGGCGTCAGCGCGCTCGGCATGTACGGCGAGATCTTCCGCCGCAACACGCACGCGTCGGGCGTGATTCCGCAGATCAGCCTGGTCGTCGGGCCGTGCGCGGGCGGCGCGGTGTACTCCCCCGCGATCACCGACTTCACGGTGATGGTCGACCAGACCTCGCACATGTTCATCACAGGGCCCGACGTCATCAAGACGGTCACCGGCGAGGACGTCGGCTTCGAGGAACTGGGCGGAGCCCGGACCCACAACTCGACCTCCGGCGTGGCGCATCACATGGCGGGGGACGAGAAGGACGCCATCGAGTACGTCAAGCAGCTGCTGTCGTACCTGCCGTCCAACAACCTCAGCGAGCCCCCGGTGTTCCCGGAGGAGGCGGACCTCGAGCTCACCGACGAGGACCGCGAGCTGGACACCATCGTGCCGGACAGCGCGAACCAGCCGTACGACATGCACACGGTAATCGAACACGTCCTGGACGACGCCGAGTTCTTCGAGACGCAGTCGCTGTTCGCGCCGAACATCCTCACCGGCTTCGGACGGGTCGAGGGCCACCCGGTGGGCATCGTCGCCAACCAGCCGATGCAGTTCGCCGGCTGCCTCGACATCGACGCGAGCGAGAAGGCCGCGCGCTTCGTGCGCACCTGCGACGCGTTCAACGTCCCCGTGCTCACCTTCGTCGACGTGCCGGGCTTCCTGCCGGGCGTCGACCAGGAGCACACCGGCATCATCCGCCGCGGCGCCAAGCTGATCTACGCGTACGCCGAGGCGACCGTCCCGCTCATCACCATCATCACCCGCAAGGCCTTCGGCGGCGCGTACGACGTCATGGGCTCCAAGCACCTGGGCGCCGACCTCAACCTCGCCTGGCCGACGGCCCAGATCGCGGTGATGGGCGCGCAGGGCGCGGTGAACATCCTGCACCGCCGCACCATCGCGGCCGCCGAGGACCAGGACGCGACCCGGGCCCGGCTCATCCAGGAGTACGAGGACACCCTGCTCAACCCGTACACGGCGGCCGAGCGCGGCTACATCGACGGCGTGATCCTGCCGTCCCAGACCCGCTCCCATCTCGTACGGGGCCTGCGTCAACTGCGCACGAAGCGGGAATCACTGCCTCCGAAGAAGCACGGGAACATCCCCCTCTAGATCCCCTGGGAGCGGTTGTGACGATCAAGGTCGTACGGGGCAATCCGACCCCGGAGGAGCTGGCCGCCGCACTGGCGGTGGTCAGGGCGCGCGCCGTGGCGGCGGCCGCCGCCCCGTCCGGCGCGCCCGGGACCAGGGACTCCTGGGCCGACCCGGCCCGTATCGCGGCGCACCGGCTGCCCCTGCCGGGCCCGACGGCATGGGGCCGCAGCTACTGGCCCGGTTAGGACCTGTCCGGTCGGCTAGAGCACCTCGGCCACGGCTTCGGCCATCACCGCGTATCCCGCGTCATGCGGGTGCAGGTGATCGCCGAAGTCGTACGCCGGGTGCAGCCGGTCCGGGTCCGCCGGATCGGCCAGGACGCGGTTCAGGTCCACGACCGTGTCCCACTCGCCCGCGTCGCGGATCCACTCGTTCACCTCGTGGCTCACCTTCGCCGCGTGCTCGCCCCAGTGGTCGGAGCCGCCGAAGGGCAGCAGCGTCGCGCCGATCACCCGTAGTCCGCGTGCGTGCGCCTGCCGTATCAACTGCCGGTAGCCGTCGATGAGTTCGGCGGCCTCGACGACCGGCGCGGGATGGTAGGTCGGCTGTTCGTCCGTCTCGCTGAAGCCGATGTCGTTGAGGCCGAGGAGCACGACGAGCGTGTCCACGCCCGGCTGCTCGAGGACGTCGCGGCCGATGCGGTGGACGCCCTTCTCGCCGTACCAGGCCGAGTCGCTCAGCAGCAGGTTGCCACCGATGCCCGCGTTGAGGACGGGCCGTCCGGTGCGTTCGGCGAGCGCGTCGGACCAGCGCCGGTTCGCACCCGGGGCGGAGCCGAAGCCGTCGGTGAGGGAGTCCCCGAAGAGCGCGACGGCGTCCCCGCGGCCCGCGTCGACCTCCACCGCCGAGAGGAAGTACCAGGACTCGGTGACCTCCCCGAACCCATGGCCGTCGAGGTCGTGGAGGCGATCGCCCGCACCCCGGTAGCTGGTCGCGAAGGCCTGCGCGTGGAAGGCCGCGGGGCCGGTGACGGCGTCGAGGTGGAGGGTGACGGTCACCGATTCCAGGGATCCCAGGGCGAGTTCGGCGGGGTCACTGACCGTGTGACCGCGCGCCGGGATCTCGACGGACGCGGCTCCCGCGAAGGTGAGCCGCCGTACCGAGCCCGCCGCGACGGCGGCCCCTTCGGTCGTACGGGCCACGGTGGCGCCCGCGATCCGCAGCGGCGAGGTGCCGTACGCATGGGAGAGCCGGACACGAAGCCGGCCGCCGCCCGCGGTGAGCCGTACGACCTGGCGCACCGACTGGCGCCAGAAGCCCTGCCGCGACCAGTTGGGGGTGAAGCCTTCGCTCGGGAGCTGGGGCGAGGCGGTCCAGGCGGTGGTGAACATGACGGTCCCCTCCATAAAGGGGTCGGGAGTTCCTTTAGTGGTGCTCATGACCGTAGCAGCCTCTTCGCCACTAAAGAAACCCTGGACCCATTTACAGGGGCGGGAGCAAGTCGAGCGGAGGCGGGCGCAAGTTGAGTACGCGTACTCAGGCGCCCGGCGCCCTCGCCGCCGCACGATCGAAGACATGCTGTGGTCCGACCCGGAGGACGAACCTCCCGAGGAACTCCGCGACATGCAGAACATGTTGCGGCGCCTGGGCGTTCTGATGGCGCTGGCCATGGTGCTGGCGATGCTCGTGCTCGGCATCAGGTGAACGGCCTCGATATCCTGATCACATGACCGATCAGCCGCGCCGCCGTCTCGTGCTCGCCTCACAGTCCCCCGCCCGGCTCAACCTGCTGCGGCAGGCCGGACTCGCCCCCGAGGTGATCGTGAGCGGCGTCGACGAGGACGCCGTGAGCGCGCCCACCCCCGCCGAACTCGCCCTCGCGCTCGCCGAGGCGAAGGCCTCCGTCGTGGCGGCGAAGCCCGAGGTGCAGGGCGCACTGGTGATCGGCTGCGACTCGGTGCTCGACCTGGACGGCGAGGCCCTCGGCAAGCCCGCGGACGCCGAGGAGGCCACCGCCCGCTGGAAGTCGATGCGCGGCCGGGCCGGCACCCTCCAGACAGGCCATTGCGTCTACGACACGGCGGCCAAGCGCTACGCCTCGGCGACCGCGTCCACCGTGGTCCGCTTCGGCGACCCGACCGACGCCGAGATCGCCGCGTACGTCGCCTCGGGCGAACCCCTCTTCGTGGCGGGCGCCTTCACCCTCGACGGCCGCTCGGCCCCGTTCATCGAGGGCATCGACGGCGACCACGGCAACGTCATCGGCATCTCGCTGCCGTTGGTGCGCAAGCTGCTGGCCCAACTGGGCGTCGGCATCACGGAGTTGTGGACGCCGCAGGAGAAGTGATCAGGTGGCCGACGGTGCCGGAGGGGCCGCGACCGCGGCTCCCCCGCCGTTGTCGCCGCTCCTGCCGCCCTCGGGCGCGGCCTCGGCCGGGCCGGCCTCCCGGCGGTCGTACGCCAAAAGCGTGAACACGATCAGGCCGAGCCCCACCATCATGAAGGCGAACGCACCCCAGCCCACCAGGCCGACCGTGAACGCGCCGAGCAGGCCGTGCACCACGGCGGCACTGATCAGCAGGATGCGGCCGACAAGGCGCGGAGCTCGGTCGCGCAGGGCGACGAGCAGGGCGGTCAGCCCGCACAGCGCGAAGTAGAGACCGAAGACCAGCCCGCCGATCTTCGACGAGACGGACATCATGTCCGAGTCGAGGCCGGCGAGCGACATGTCCTGGTGGTCGACGACCACGCCGAGGAACCAATTCAGCAGGCCGATCCCGACCGCCTCCGCGAAGAGCACGATCGCCGTCACCCACGCCACCGGTCTGCGCACCACCGGTCCCCACCCACTTCCGCGTGCCGTTACCCCTAGTACGTTCGATACATCCCGAACGCTACTAACGGGTAAACCCAGGGACAAGAGGTCGGCCGAGGGCAAAGAATCATTGGGCCATTCGTAGGGACTCGACAAAGAAACGCTGTGGGCCGCAGCACGGAGCCACAGAGACCTTGACCACATCGGAGGGCTAGGGTTCAGGCATGGATTCCTGCGTGCCGCGGTGCGACAAGGGATTTCGCGGGTCGAGCGAGCCTCGAATTACGCTCCGTGTGGGCAAGCTCACCACTGGGGACGGGTCGAAAGGTCGTGTCGGCAGTCCCTAAACTCGGCTTGTTTCAAGGAGGGAGCCATCGTGCGCAAGGTGCTCATCGCCAACCGTGGCGAAATCGCTGTCCGCGTGGCCCGGGCGTGCCGGGATGCCGGGATCGCGAGCGTTGCCGTGTATGCGGAACCGGACCGGGACGCTCTGCATGTCCGTGCGGCGGACGAGGCGTTCGCGTTGGGCGGTGACACCCCGGCCACCAGTTACCTGGACATCGCCAAGGTGCTGCAGGCCGCCAAGGACTCCGGGGCGGATGCGATCCATCCCGGTTACGGCTTTCTTTCCGAGAACGCGGAGTTCGCGCAGGCCGTTCTCGACGCGGGGCTGATCTGGATCGGTCCGCCGCCGCAGGCGATCCGTGACCTGGGTGACAAGGTCGCCGCCCGGCACATCGCGCAGCGCGCCGGCGCCCCGCTGGTCGCGGGCACCCCGGACCCGGTGTCGGGCGCCGGGGAGGTCGTGGCGTTCGCCGAGGAGCACGGCCTGCCGATCGCGATCAAGGCGGCCTTCGGTGGCGGCGGGCGCGGGCTGAAGGTGGCCCGCACCCTGGAAGA